>CANDEX010000006.1 GCA_947383875.1 uncultured Azospirillum sp.
GAGATTGACCTTAGTGACTGGAGTTCAGACGTGTGCTCTTCCGATCTATATCTTACGCCCGCTGGCTTCTAAACTTTTTGAAATATTACGAACAGAAGTTTCACTACCAATATTATCAAATAAGTACTTAACCACCGCATCCAGTTTATTGGTATCTGCAATATTAAATCGTTTCACGACATCTTTTTGAATGGTGTTTAAATATACCGTATCCAACAAATAATCACTAATGAGCTGTTTATCATACCACAAGTTAAGCGTTTGCGGGAAACCACTTTCCTTAACATAATGGGAATAGACAGCCATCGGATTATGTAGATCCTGCATTTCTTTATGAGACATAGCATTCCATTGTGCAAATTGTGAATAGGCTCCGAAATATTCCTTAAACGACAATGGCTGCATTTTGATCTCGACATACCGACCACCTAATTGATTTGCCAAATCACTTGAAAACATATAAGCATTAGAGCCGGTTAAATACAAATCGACATTTTTCTGCAATCGCAAGGTATTAGCAACCCTATGCCAATCTTTTAATAACTGTATTTCATCAATAAAAACATAATTCATCTTTTGAGGGGCAAGACGTTTTACAATATAATCTAACAGCTTATTATAATCTGCTAAAAAATTATCTGCATCATACTCCAAGCCGATATCTCTGGTTTGCATAATATCTTCAAGATTGATATTAATAATCTGGCTGTCATCAGCGATTTTATCAAAAATTAAATCCATCTGATAGAGATAAAACAGCTTGGATTTACCGCAACGTCTGACACCGGTAACAATTTTAATTAAATCAGTTTGACTTTGCCATTTCTTTAACTGTTCTATATACTGTGGTCTATCTACTATTTTTTCCATTTTACTCTCCTCTAATACACATAATTATAATTAACAAAAACACAAAAATCAAGATAAATGTAAAATATATTTTACAGTATTTATAAAATTTTATTTTTGTTAAATACATATAGAAGCAATAGATTGTAAACTTGATACCCTAAAAATCAGAATATTCCTATTTATTGCAATGTGAAATTTTGCTCTTTTATATTACATTTCCCCCTAATCTTGCGGCAACAACAACCTTTACATATTTTAGGTTTTTTGAAAAAATTGATTAAGAACATAAAAGAATGTTTAACTTTTCTAAGCCAGAAACAAATATTGCACCATATATTAGGATCAATTTGCCAATATATATCAAATTGAGCTTCTCTTTCTTTTATAAAACGTATACTTTCTTCATTATGTATGCGCTCAGTTATTTTCGCCTCTAATTCAAAATTATCTAAAGCTCCGTCATAACTATATAAATTAAAATATTTAGTAAAGCCTTTTATAAATTCTTTATTTATATAATAGGCACGAGCGCATAAATGTTCAAATTCGTTATATAAAAACATAAAGCGCTTTTTTAAGTGCTTATATTTTTCAGGAAATATTTGTCTTTCATTATCCTTAGCATATAAAACATCAAATACATCTTGATAGTAACTTTTAATCTCTTCTGTTGTTGATACATCTATTTTAGACAGAAGAGATAATTCAGTCAGAAAACATCTGTTATATAAATTTACAAAATAATGTCTTTCATCAAAAGAGAAATCACTACTTGGAATATAAGATGTACGTAATGCCTTTTCAAACTCATCTCTATCAAAGGCCTGTTTTATTTCATCTAAATAGACTTCTTTATAAGTAAAAAGATTATTTAAAGATAAGGCAATTTTATTCCATAAAATATTGTAATTTTCTATTCTTAACTTTTCATCTTTTTGTTGTTCTTGACGATTGGCAAAACGATATGCAAAATACGCACCTAAAAATACGGATAAGAAAGATATTATATGTTGGATCCAATCTGTTTTTTGAATTAAGTAATTAACTATATTTTCAATATCAACATTCATTAATTTTACCTTTTACTTAGTTCTCTAAATATTCCCCCATTTTGATAAAGCATCTATCATTAAGACTGCTTTAAACTTTAATTTATCATAAAATAAGCCTGAAAAAATACAAGAAATGATTTATCAAACATAAACGTTTTTCAAACGGCTAATTTTTCTGCTAATGTGCAGCCTCAAAATACATAAAATAGAATCTTCTGAAAGCCCCTATTGACAAGGGTTACACTGCTAATGTTTGGTGCTAATTTTTTTATCAAAATACTGCTAATATCATTGTCAAAAATTAGCCTTTGTTAACTGAAAGGGCTAATATGAAACTGAAAAACAAAAATATCTTGAGCAAAAGAAAGAATTAGAAGCAAGAGCTGAAAAATATACTGACATCAGCAATGACTTAAAAGAAAATGTCGAAAAAGCTATTGATTTTGTATCAAATGTATCAGACTTAATGAAAAAAGCCTCACCGGATGAAAAAAATATGCTTCTGAAAAAGCTTCTGACTAACTGTGTTTTAGATGGCGATGTATTAAAATACGAGATTCAAGCACCTTTTGATAAATTGCTCTCTTGTAGCAGTTATAAAAAATGGAAAGATATCGCATTAGAGAATCTGGACGAGTTTGAGAAAGTTAGAATATAAACAATCTATGCTTTATCAAATTTACATTCAACTTATTGATGGACAATCCCAATATGCTATTACTATTGTTTAGTAATAATTCTATTTATAAATTTCACATTAAAATGTCTATTATTTGTTAAATATCTATGTGTTTGATATATTTCATATTGTGCCATAAATGGTAGATCAATAATTCGTTTTTCTTGCTCTGTAAGAATACATAAAATAATTGTATAATCAGTATCTATAGGCGCATTTTCTGGAATTACTTCTTTAAATTTATTATTGTTTTTTTGATAATTTACCTTATTTGAATTTAAAACACTATTATCAATAAACTTTCTCATTTGTTTCCTTGCTTCACTATCTGAAATAAAGATATCGGTATAATATTTAGCTTGAACAAATAAGTGACTAATAGAGGCCGATCCGTTTTCATATCTCTTCACATGTATTAACTCTTTATTCAAAGACAATAAATCACACATCTCTCCATAATCTGTCATTGCTCGGTCAAACATAAATAAACTTTCATTATTTTCTGCACATTTTTCGTTATACACAGCTTCCTTACACTGTGAATCCTTTCCATTTTTCCCATTCCAGATAGAAATATTATTTAGAAGAATAGTCCTATCATATTCTTCAAATTTGACTTTTTCTTTATTAAAATAATTGCTTATTTTATTTTGCAATTCTTCATCAACTTGTCGCCAACGTCCATTAAATAATATAAATTTATTATTATGATAATCAAGCTCAGCTACAAGACATTTATATACAGATGATAACTTTGTAAAAATTTTCTTTTCAATATCATATTTATATATATTCCATGTCTTCAACGTATCAACAGTTGTTGTCTCCTTTATTTTGTATCGAGAAAAACATTCAGCTAGCGATAATTCACTAAACCGCTCTGTTTCTTCACTTTCTTCTTTCTTAGGCTTGCTATATGAGAATTCAAAATTTTCATAATCAAAAAAATCTGGTGATGTTAAATATATACTTCCAGTATTCTTTTCTCTTAAACTATTTAAAAGCACTTCGTCTAAAGCACTTTTCAACGGATCTTTATCATTTACAAATTTAAAATTGTCATAATTTTTAAATATGTCTTTATATTTTTGAGAAAAATATAATTCATTTAATTCTTTAGTTATGTTTCCTAAATTATCCCAGTCAAGTTTTTTTTCTTTTCCAAATTTAACTTGAACCGCTTCCGCTCCTGTAACAACAGAGATATAACCGTATTGTGGTAAAGGCTTTGTCGCAATTTTACGTAAAAACTCCTTTTCATCATCAACATCAAAAATTGATAATCTCGCACCACAATTGATTTGTTTCTCAGAATGAAGAGCGACAGCCTCAACTTTAGAAGACAGAACCCTTTTTAAACCATCTGGATTGCATATGTTCATAGCAACTTTAATTCCAAAGTCAAATACAATTTTATTTTTGTTAATAAAGCCATCACCACCTAAACCAAAAGACATAACATAAAAATTCTTCATATCTTTTAATTTATAAAAGAAAATACCTCTAGGGTACGTATTACGATATTCTCCACTAATTTTGCTGTTAATTTTTTTATTAAAAAATTTAATCCACGGAGCATCTTCTTTTCTACTTGATGAGCAAATCTCATCATAATAAAATTTTCCAACTAACGAAGGAGTATTTATGTCAACAATTTTATTCTTGGGTATTCTTTCCGACATACATTCATCAAAATCTTTTACATTTTCGCTCATTTTATATATTGAAACTTTATCAATCTGTTCGTCCATTAGTTCATCTTTCAGAAGAAAATTTTATTTTATATTTATTTAGGGATTTTATTCTTTAAACGCAAGATGCTAGTTAAACAAATTGTAAAAATCATCAAATTACACTTAATAAATATACTCGGATTCTGCACGTCGTCTCCAGCCAGACTAAACACGGGTTTCATTTTTCAATGTAACCCGTTGTTTTTTTTATCAAAGAAAAAAATGCGGTTCTAATGATTTCATATAGGCAAATTGTTCACTTTTCGCGGTAAAATCCTCAAAATCCTTATTTCCCTTAGGGTTTACGAGTTCTAATGTTGAGAGTCTCTTGCAGCATTTATCACCAAACCGACAAAAGACGACTTTAAGAGCTTTCTTAATGCTCTGAATATCAACGGATACGGCAAAGAAGCGAAGTTTTATGAGCAAAATGTCGGTGCGGAAGCTATGAAGCAGAAAATCGACAAGGATAAACTGGAGATTGCCATCAAATCCAACTGGGTGAGCATTAAGCAGGCCGCCGCAATCTTAGGCATTTCCGACACAATACTGCTCGCTATGCGCAAAGAAGACAAGGCCGGTGGCGTCCAAAGAATCCCCTACCGCGGCGAAGGCAAAAGCAGCTGTTACTATGTTCTCCTCCTCGAAGCTTACAAAAGCCGCGACATGGCTTTGGTTAATAAGCTGGCAAAGGAGATGGAAGGGAAGCAGGAAAGAAATTTATCCTCTTTAATTAAAAAACACCATCAAAGCAACTGTTAATTGATGATATTTCAAATACAAAACCTGATGACAGATTGAGATTCCATTTGATTTTCTATTGGAATATCTTTAATCTATTGAAAAGATTATTTTTAATATGGAAGCCTTTGATGACTAAAGAAACTAGAGAAATAACAGATACTGAACGAGTAATTAGACAAACACTCTCTTTACGTAACCCACAAAAAGAAAGTTTGGGGATTTTAGCTCAAATTTTAAATAAAATAGCCTTATCTAAAGATATGTCTAATGAAGAGGCCTTAGAACTTATCCAAGAAGTTCGTCCTTCGGTTAAAGATTTTGAACGCGCATTTCCGTGTATTTGTTTTGCAATCGCAACGGGTGTTGGTAAAACTCGCCTGATGGGCGCGATGATTGCCTATTTGCATGCTGAATACGGTATTAAAAACTTTATGGTGCTAGCACCAAACCTGACAATTTATAATAAATTAAAGACAGATTTTAGGCCAAACACCCCAAAATATGTTTTTCCAGGGCTAAATGAATATGTCGGAACACCTCAAATAATTACCGGAAGCGACTATAACCAAGTCGGTGGTTTATTTGATAACCCGAATGACGATAGAATCCGTATTAACATTTTTAATATTTCAAAGATAGACTCTGATAAAGATGCTAGGGGAACACCAAGAGTTCGCCGAATGGCTGAATGTTTAGGACAATCATATTTTGATTACCTTTCAGGATTAAAAGATTTGGTTTTGATTATGGACGAAGCGCATCGTTACCGTGCAAATGCCGGTATGGCCGCAATTAATGAACTCCATCCTGTTTTAGGTATTGAATTAACGGCAACAGCAAAATCAACCGGAGCTAAAGGAAAATCATTTAGGAATATTGCTTATGAATATAATCTGGCTCATGCAATAACAGATGGTTTTGTAAAGAAACCTGCGATTGTTGGCCGTACAGATTTTGATAAGAACCAATATAACGAAGAAACATTAGAAGACCTGAAAATAAAAGACGGTATTAAAGTTCACGAGAGTGTTAAAGCTGAACTTCAAGTTTATGCTGACAATAAAAAAGTTCGCACAATCAAACCATTTATGATGATTATCGCAAAAGACATTGCTCATGCCGAAGCTGTTGAGGCTAAAATTAAAAGTGATGACTTTGAAGACGGACGCTATAAAGATAAGGTGATTGTCGTTAATTCCAAGCAAAATGGCGAACTTAAAGATGAAGTGTTGCAACGCTTGTTACAAATTGAACAACCGGACGAACCGACGGAAATTGTCATCCATGTTAATATGCTTGGTGAAGGTTGGGACGTTAACAATCTTTATACAATCGTACCGTTGAGAACGGCTGATTCTAAAATTTTGGTAGAACAATCCATCGGACGCGGCTTGCGTTTACCTTATGGTGAACTGACCGGAGAAGAAGCAATAGACCGCCTACATGTCATTGCGCATGAGAAATTCGCTGATATTATCAAAGCTGCCCGCGATCAGGCTTTTGAATTTCAGCAAGAATTTATTGATAATACAGAAAACGGTTTAGCCGGCAAGATTGTAACCATCAGCACCTGTAAGATTGATGAACAATTTCAATCCGGTGGTGTTATTGTAACCAAACCACAGGCGCAACAAACAAATCTTCCCGTATTCAGCAACGAGAGCAATCAAAAGATTGGTAATGCGGTAAGAGAGTCCATTGCAGAACAGTGTCGTTATGTCAGCAATCCGGAAGACTTGAAAAATGAAGAAAACCAAGCCAAAATTGCCGAAGCTACCAGACAGAAACTACAAAATATAAATCTTGAAAATTCCGAGCTTTCGTTAGAACCGCTTGTAGATATTGAGCAAACAGTTAAAAACTGTACAGAAACCTTTATTAAGCTGACAATTAACATTCCGCGGATTATCCAGACTTATGAACAGTTGGGTAGTTTTACCTTTGATGATTTTGATATTGATAAGACAGATTTCAATGGATATAAGCCGGAAGCACAACACTTGATTATTCAAGGCTTATTAGACCATCATCGTGAAGAAAGACAGGCCGAATTTTTTGACCGTTATGAAGATATAACACATTACCTGCTTGTTCCTTTGGTTGAAGAAACAATTATTTCCTACCAAGAGAATGCGGATTTAATTCAAAAATTGGTAAGACAGGTTATTGATTACATTACCTCTTATTCAGGGGGAGAATTGAATACGCGCAAAATCCTGTTTTTCAATGGCTACGACATTGCTCACAAAATTATGTTGCAGATGAAAGCACATTTAAGAGAAGCTCCAATGGAATTGCATACCAAAACAGATAGCGATTACAGCATACAAACCTCATCTTCTTATAAGATGATTACAACCGAAGGGCAAGAAACTCTGGATTATCGTGCTTCTGTTCACGATAAGTCAAAAATTAAAAATATGATATTTACAGGTTTCAAGAAATGTTTATTTGATAAGCAAAAATTTGATTCCGGAACAGAAAAAGACCTTTGCGAAATCTTAGAAAATGCTGCAAATGTCTTAAAATGGTTCAAAATCAGCAATGACCGAGCAAAGGAGATATTTAACATCAAATATCCTGATGATGATCATCAGTTGCATAACTATTTGCCTGACTTTATTGTGGAAACGCTTGACGGCAAATATATGATTGAAACCAAAGCCTCTAACCAAATGACGGATAAAACCGTATTAGCTAAAAAAGATGCCGCGCTGAAATGGTGTGAAAGTGCGACCGAGTTTGAATTGAAACACAATGGCAAAGCTTGGCATTATCTTTTAATCCCTGACAACACGGTAACGATTGACCGCAGTTTTGAAAAACTTGTAAGAGATTTTGAGGCAAAGTAAGATGAATAAAGAAACTGCTATAAAATTATTTGAAGAACAGAAAGTTCGGGTTGAATGGGATGAAAATCAAGAAAAATGGTATTTTTCTATTGTGGATGTTGTTGCTATTTTAACTCAAAGTCCAAATCCAAGAAAATATTGGAGCGTTCTAAAGACAAGACTTAAAGCTGAAGGAAGTGAGTTGACTACAAATTGTAGTCAACTGAAAATGAAAGCTGCTGATGGGAAGATGTATCTTACAGATGTTGCAGACACCGAGCAGCTTTTGCGCTTAATTCAAAGTATTCCAAGTCCGAAAGCCGAACCTTTTAAGATGTGGCTTGCAAAAGTTGGGCGTGAGCGTATTGACGAAATGGAAGATCCCGAAATTGCGATCAACCGTGCTTTGGAAACATATCTTAAAAAAGGTTATTCTGAAAATTGGGTAAATCAACACTTAAAATCTATTGAAATCCGCAAAGGCTTAACCGATGAATGGGATAGAGGCGGTATTCAAAAAGGCTTAGAATATGCCATTTTAACCGATGAAATAACCAAAGCGTGGACGGGAATGACCACCAAAGAATATAAACAACTTAAAGGATTAAAAAAAGAAAATCTGCGCGACAATATGAGCAATATGGAATTGGTGTTGAATATGTTAGCCGAGGTTTCTGCAACAGAAATATCAAAATCTCAAAATCCTAAAGGTTTATCTCAACATGCCAAAGTTGCCAAGGCTGGCGGTGAAGTTGCAAAAAAGGCAAAAAAGGAACTTGAAAGTCAAACAGGCCAAAAGGTAGTAACTTCCCAAAATGCTAAAAACTTGCATAAGCAGATTGAAGAAAAGAAGAAAAAGTAATGGATTTTGTTTGTGATATAGCTTCTTTTGTTGGAAATATGTTTAGCTTTCTGTTTGATAAGCTTTGGTGGAAAGACTATGGAATACCGCTTATCGGAACAGTCGGTATTCCTTTGGTTGTTTGGATATTAACCCGTTACTATGGAGCAGATAAGGCGGAGGAAAGAAAGGAGTTACGTATACTTAAAAACAATTTAAGCTTTTTAGAATCTATTATTCGTGAAAATATTAAGAAGTTTTTAGCATTAAGAGAACGAACAGCAACTATCATTGATATAGAAAGCAGAACGAAAGGAGTTATTGAGCCAAGAGAGTTGGAAGTGATTATCAGTACTTTAATTGTTACTGATTATTTTGATGTTGTTGATTTAGAAAAATATGCGCCTTGTTCAAAATATAATCAGAATTTTATTTCATATTTAGTAATATTAAAAAGTATAATGCAAATGTTGCATCGTAAAATAGAAGTTAGAAATGGAAGAATGAAAGCGGCTGGGTCGATTGATGAATTGACAAAAGATTGTAATGGTACGCTTAATATCTTGAGACAAGATTGTCGTGAAAATAAGGAATTTTATCAGGAACTTAATAATATTATTCTAAAAAACAAAAACTTGATTTACGAAATTCAGAATATAGAAAAAAAGATTGGAGTTCCTGTATGTAATTTGATTAAATTTACAGAAGACGAAGTAAAATTATTCACTCAAATTGAAAAAGAATATTCTGATTATATGAAAGAAGAAGGATTAACCAATGACTAAAGAATTGCAGAGATTAGAATTAACGTGGCCGGGGAAGGATGAGCGGTTTAATCCGGAGCCGAGGATTTTGCTTGAAGATAAGGAGAAATCTTATGGCGATGCGGAAAGCGGCAATATGCTTATCCACGGAGATAATCTCTTAGCATTAAAAGCATTGGAGCAGGATTATGCAGGGAAAGTCAAGTGTATCTATATAGATCCGCCGTATAACACTGGTAACGCTTTTGAGCATTATGATGACGGTTTGGAACATTCTATATGGCTTTCTTTGATGCGAGATAGATTGGAAATATTGAAAAATTTATTATCAGAAGATGGGGTCATATTTATTCAAATTGATGATAATGAACAAGCTTATTTAAAGATATTAATGGATGAAGTTTTTGGCAGACATAATTTTGTTAATTGTATAGCTGTAAAAATGTCAGAAGCAACAGGTGTGAAGATGTCCCATGCTCAAAAACGTTTTCCTAAGTTAAAAGAATATATACTTTTTTATAAAAAAAGTATAATGCCTAGCATTAAACCAATTAAGATTCCATTAGATACATGGAATGATGAATACAAGGAGATACTTTTACATATTGAAGAAGATACTCTCGAAAAAATTAAAACTATTATGGATAAAGAAGAAACTTCAACAGAAGATGATGTTTCTGATGTAAATGAATTATTAAAAAATGCAAGTATTCAATCCTTAAATTCTTATTTTAAAGAACACTCAATAAAGGGGACCGAACAAGAAGATTTTAAATGGAAAAATGCTTGGCGAATTATACAGGCTGTTGGTGCAGGAAGTGTTAAGGAAAGAGCTAAGAATAGTAGAATATTAAGTCAAGATATTTCAGCTTTATTATCCGCCCAAAAAAAATTATATTTATTCAAATCAAACTTTGATGAAACGTCTAAAGATCCAAGGATTAGAATTATTTTTGCAGATAAATATTTAAAATATAACCCAGGAGATTTTTGGACAGATATAAAAACAAGTGGCGGAGTAGGACAAGAAGGCGGGGTATTATTTCCCAAAGGTAAAAAACCTGAGGCATTAATAGAGAGAATAATTAATACAGTAACAAACCCTGGCGACCTCGTTCTTGATAGTTTTCTTGGTTCCGGAACAACAGCGGCCGTTGCACATAAAATGGGACGCCGTTGGATTGGCGTGGAAATGGGCGACCACGTATATACACATTGTATTCCGCGCTTACAGAAAGTCATCAATGGCGAAGACCAAGGTGGAATTACCAAATCTGTTAACTGGCAAGGCGGTGGTGGATTTAAGTTTTATGAATTAGCCTCATCCTTGATTGTTAAAGACAAATACGGTCAACAGATAATCTCGGACAAATACAACGCAGATATGCTTGCCGAAGCAATGTGTAAGGTTTTGGGGTATCACTATAAACCGGATGCGGAAAAATATTGGAAACAGGGCTATTCTTCCGAAAAGAATTTCATTTATACCACAACAATGGGGATGCAAGAAGCATCATTAGATAAGCTTGCCGCAGAAATTGGCGATAATAACCTTTTGATTTGTTGTAGTGCATTTGTTGGAAATCCTAAAGTTTATCCCAACATCACAATCAAAAAAATCCCAAGTGCAATTTTAAAGAAATGCGAATGGGGACGCGAGGGCTACCCGCTTAACCTCAAAAACTACACCCCAACCGACGCAGACTTCGAATTCGAGGAGGAGTGATGGATAAAGAAAAAATAAATATAATAATTAAACAGCTTGAACAAATAGAACGAGAATCTTTCTCTCCACAAAATGATAAGCTTTTCACAGATGCAAAAAATATGTTAATAAAAAATGCACCATCAGGATTGAAATCTCGATTAGCAGATTTAAGTTACTGCTGTTTTCCAAATCAATTTTGGGATGATACAGGAAAACCTGAAAAAAATATTGATCATATAAAAAAATTAATTCAGTTATATGAGGAAAAATTATTCGATGTATCCAATCCTACATCTAAAGATGATTTATATAAAAAGAAATTATTAAAAGCAAAAAATATATCTACTGATTTTATGAAGAAACTAGGAGAAATGGTTGTTGGAGATTATCCAGATTTTCCTCGCCGAACATCTTGGTATATAACAAAATTTTTTGAAGAATCAGGTTTTCCGCAAATAAGACATGATGGCTCTACCAGAAGAATCTGGGCAACAGAACAATTAGAAAATATGTCATTGGATGATCTATATATAGTTATTAAATGTTTATTTAAGAAAAAATATTTTAGCGATGAAAACTCAAATATAAACAATGCAAAGGAAGCCTTAAAAAAGGAATTGGAAAAAGCTTGCAATGAAGATGAATTTGAAGATTTATCAGATGTTTTTGACGTTGACGTTAATTCATCATTATTATTTAATAAAGAAATCATCACCGATGATAATATATTAAACACAGATATAGAAAAAGCTAAGGAATTATATGTAAAAGGAGAATTTCAATTAGCTATAGAGAAAATTTGGGATGCTTTTGAACGGATTAAATCTTATTATAGAAATGATAAAAAAGATTCAGCTAATGTAATAGTGAATGCTTTATCTGATGAAATTAAAGATGCCAAAAATTCTTCAAATACTGATGAAAAGAGTTTATTCTTTGAAAATGAGCTAATAGAATTAACTGCTTTAGGGAATAATTACAAGATTAGACATTCTGAAAAAAATAAGCCAATTATAAGCAACCTCAATACACAAGAATATTTATTTTTTCGTGTCTTAAATTTAATTAATCTTATTCATGTAAGAATGGACTAAAACTCTACCCCACACTCCAAGTAACATCAAACATCGGCTCAATGGTATAGTTCATCTTTAAGCTGCGTTTTTTTGCCACCGATAAGACGGTTACATTTCTTTTCAAGCTCGCTTTCAATATCAAAAGTGTTGAATTCGTTGTTATGGATTTCTTTTTGTTATTGCTTGATTTCTTCATCCAGAGCAAATTTCTTTGCAAAGTCCTTTTCCATCTTAAATTGGCGTTTGAGACTGGTAACTTTGTTTTTGAGCTTATCTCCTTTTAAGTGTATGGCTTGCTTTTCATCTACGAGCCAACGGTTTAGTTTATCTACTTCCACCCGGAGCAAAATATCTATCCTATGTTTTCCGATGGTTTCAGAGGAAATGTTAAAGAATGTGCATTGTTTGATATTGTTTAGAAATTCCTCTTTTTTTCTTGCATCATAATTTAAATTAATCTAATCCACTTTAAATTAATAATTATGCCACATTAAACCACTTTTTTTAACAACCAACTTTCTTTATATCATTCATCAAATATAAAGTTTATTATTCTATCTTGAGCCTTTTTGGTAACAACCATAATATCCTCCTTTGTCCAATATGGTCTATTACTACCTTTATATGTGGCAACCAAACTTCTGGCAATAGGATATAAACTATTAATATATCCTGTTTTATCTGCTAATGTTGTAGACACTTTTGTTCTAAACCACTCATTACCAATACTTCTGTTAATTTTCTCTTCTAAAAGTATTTTGTTACCAATTTTATTTACAAACTCATTAAATTCATCTTCACTATGAATATTAGCATCCTTGCGAATTTCTTGAAGATTTTTACCACTATCCGGCATTATATGTTCAATATCACATTTATAACCTATATTAAAGTCAACCCCTTTATCTTTCGCAAACAAGTATTCATTCAAATACACCAAACTATTTTTATGATAAGCCATGATGTACTCTTCAAGATCATCTCTGTTCCAATTACCACGAATGTGTTCATCAAAATCAGTTTTAATCTTTTTTTCAGAGACATCCAAAGCTACTAAAGACACATTTTCCTTAAATAAAAAAGATTTAAATTTTGAGCTAGAATACCCCGCATCAACTAATTCTAAAATAGTGAATAACCTCAACATACATTCACAAACGGTCTTGATTTTATCTTCTGAAATCTCATTTTCATTGTATCTATAAAAATAACTAGCTAAGAATAACTTTGAGTTTTCATTAAACTTAGAAAGCACCTGCACAACAGGATACCTTGAAACCTTTTTCCATATTTTTGCCAAAGTAAGCAATTTTGCAGATAACTCTTTTGGATTTTCTAACATTTTTTTATTAAGATTTGTAAAATATCTTCTAACCCCTGGAGTACTCACATCAGTATCTTTCTCTTTTGCTCGCTCATAATACATATGCTGCATAAGAATGGAATCTATTGAAGCTATTTTATTTCCTTTCAGTTCATTAGTTTGTTCTAATAAATCTTTCCAAACCCCTGCAAATTCGTTACCTATACCTTTTTTCTCCGCAACAGAATACAACTGTGCCGCAATAATATCTGCATCATAAAGAGGTAATCCATCAGAATTTAAAGAATTAAACATTGTTATAGCTTGTTCAACCTGCCAACTTTTAATTTCAATTACCTCACACATTTCTGTAAAAGCTTTAGAAAATGAATTTATTTCTGAAGCATCTAAACTAGCAATTTTTTCATAAAAATATTTAAAGTTTCTGAAAAAATTCGTATACTTATTATCTTTCTGCCTATAAGGTATTTTTATTACATTTTTTTCAATTTCTTCATAACTAACCGCTTTGAGTATAAGCTCTAATTCAGATTTATAAATTTCGTTTATAGAAGCATTTTCTAAAACGGAAACTTTATTACAAATCGCTCTATCTTTCTCCAAATTTGCCTTATCTGAGATATCTTCAGGCTCTGCCTTATACAAGATTCCCATAATTTTTCTTCTACGATCTTTTAAACCTCTACATAATCCTTCTGATTCTTCATCTCTATCCGTCTTATTTATTGCATCATTAATACCTATAAGCAGAGCTTTAAGTAATAACAAAAAAGTAGTTGTACGTTGCTGACCATCTATCAGAGCAAATTTTGTATCATTTTCTTGACAATTTACAATTATGGTTCCAAAAAAATACCTATCTCGACTCTCACTTTCCACAAAATTTATAATATCCTGCCATAACTTATCACAATTATCTATTCCCCAAGAATATGCTCTTTGGTATTCAGGGATGGTAAAAATAGCCTCATCATCTAATTTAAGATAGTCTCCTATTTTTTTTAATTTTGGCTCAATATTTTTTACCATAATATGCAATCTCCTTATACATAATCTTCTATTCATATTATTTTCACAATAAAGCAACGTCAACACAAAAAATTTTATTCATTTTTAATCATCATCTCTCTTATTAACTTAGCCTGCTCTTTCATACCAAGGATTTCTTCTCTATTAGTCAGAAAAAATTGGAAAATTTTTACAGAGGATGCTCCTTCCCTTTTAGCCATGTATACTGAACTAGCAAACAAAGGTTACCTTCTTGATTATATAACAACGGAATAAGATTTATTATACATCATTGTTTAGCTGTGCCAGAATTGGCGAGACATTTTTACCTAGTCTTGATATGGAATCAGCTGTATCGAATGAACTTTTAGGAGACAGAGCATTGGGGTATATGCAAAAAAAATAAGCAAGCAACCATGATCCAGGGAAATTTTTTAGATGATAGTGTTTTCAATAAATTAGTAGAAACAAACATTCAAAAGAAAGCAACTCTGAGTCTCATGAATCCACCTTGCCAAGACTTTTCAAGTGCTGGAAAAAGAGATAAACGTAATCCGAGAGCTTTTTTATATGAAAGAGCTTTGGAGGGGGACAGAAAACCGGAGCAGATGTTAAACTTTATTGCTAATCCGAACAAAGTTTAACATAAAAACAGTATGATATTAAAAATTCTCTTTTTCCCTACTTAATTAAAAGATTTTCGTACCCTCGCTCTTTAATCACTTCAGGAATATTATTAATCGGAGGAAACTCATTTACAATTTCTTCCCTTAAACTATCCAATAATTTATCAGCTACCATACGTGAATACTTTCCTCTTAGTGCTTTGGCATACCAATCAATTAAATTATCTTCTGTAATTATACTTTGAATTTTACTTTTCCAACCAATCTGAGTTAAAAGAGATAAGATTACATTTTTTTCTGCATTTTTGCATACGATAACAATTCTATCGGATGATACACTATTAACAATATTTTCTGCTAATTCTACATCAAGACTTAAATGTTTAATTTGAATTGCCGGCCCCCAATTAGAGTACATATCCAAACCTCTATCTGCAGCATTTGTTACCCCAACCCTATATACTCGTGCCTCTTGGATATACTGAGGATTATTGAAGTCTATACACATTACTTTTTGCGCAAAATCAGAAAATTCGGATAATAAATCATAATGATCTTTCCCTATAGAAAGCTCAACTTTTAATTCTAAAACATTAACTAACGTTGAAAATAAAGCATAAACGATAATTTCATAAATCTTATCTAAACTTCTCTTTAACCCTGGTTCTCGCCAAAAGGAATCTATAAGTTTTTTAACATCAAATGTCTCTATCGTTGCTTCATTACAATAAGATAGTGCTGACAACAATTGGAGGTGTCTTGCTGTAAATTTATCATAAATATATGCTTCAATTGCCCCATTAGTTTCTCTATTAACTTTTCCAAGAGCACTTATATATTTAGGAGGCAATGCGTTATTTTCAAATAAATTGTCTTGAAACTTTGCACTACTAGTACAGACGCGCCCTAACAACTGAATACAGATATCATCTCGCCACTTTTTACTTTTGTTTCTATAATCTTCTAAATTAAGTAAATCTATATCTCCATATACACGATCATGATACAAAATTTCTGCGATTTGAATAGGTTTATACAAATGCACTCTAGATTTTTTCAAAATACTATCCAATGCCTCTTTAGCTTCATCAAAAACACTCATAATAAAATCCCCTGTTTTAAATCCGTTATAGTTTCTTGATGAAAATTCTTATCATTCATAATCGGAGATTTTAAGGCTTTCATCATTTCTTTAGCTACAGCAGTTATAACTGGAATAGCTACAGAATTACCACATTGTTTTTTTATTTTACTATATGGTAATACTATCTTAAAAGAATCTGGAAAACCTTGAATTCTAAGCATTTCTCTTTCAGTTGGTCTTCTTTCATCATTTACCAAAATATAATTAGCAGATGCTCCAGCTCGTAATGCTGACGAATAAGGATGAGGTGTCACCGAACCGGACATATTTTCATGAGAAATATAAGGTCTGGGATAATTTTTATCTTTTAATCTTTCTAATCTAGATTTTTTAATTCTTTCACTAACAAAGTATTTGTCACTTACAGAATATTCTAGAATATCTTTTAAGGATTTTCTTTGTTCCACAGGAGTAGGAAAATTAAAATTCACATTATCTAAAAAACCAACAATTATTATACGCTCTCTATTTTGAGGCACCCCATAATCTAAAGCATTTAAAACCTTTGCATATACATGATATCCTAAACATTCAAGGTGTTCTTTTATAATTCTAAATGTCTTTCCGCGATCATGTGCTGCTAAATTTTTCACATTTTCAAGCATAAATGCTGCAGGTCTTTTTTCTTTTAATATTCTTTCAATATCAAAAAATAATGCACCACAAGTTTCATTTGCAAATCCCTCTTTTTTTCCAATAATAGAAAAAGCTTGACAAGGGAAACCAGCTAATAGGATGTCAAAATCAGGTATATCTTTAGAATGAATTTTTGTAATATCTCCTGAAGGATGTTCTCCAAAATTAGCTTCGTAGGTTCTACAAGCATCTTCATCAATCTCTGAAGAAAAAACACATTTACCACCAACAGATTCAAATCCCAGTCTG
Organism: uncultured Azospirillum sp.; assembly: GCA_947383875.1. Next base: position 17,268 of record CANDEX010000006.1, read on the forward strand.
ATTCCACCTATACCAGCAAATAAGTCTATAAATTTAAAACTATCCCACAAAGTGCACCTCAGCATCCAGTTTAGAAATTGGATAGCAAAAAAAATTATAAATATCCACTTTTATTTTCCTTATATACACTTTTATTCCATACTAAAAAAAAATTGAATTTTCATAAAAAATCACATAAATCTACATTTATAAATATAAAATATGCACCAACTACATTTGTCGTTGCCTGCTTATATTTTTCTAGTTGTTTTTCATATCTATAGTCTCAACAATCAAATTGCAAAAACCATCAAGCCACACCTAATAAATACACCCGGAAACTGCGTGTCGTCTCCAGGCACATTTAACAGGCTGTCAGGAATGGTGGTTGTTTTTTTATACAGGCTATCCACAAAGAAGTATTACCGGACTATTAGAGGCAACAATCATTGCCATTTCATCTTGATTAAACATATAAAACGGCTGAAATAAAATCAATCAATTATTATTCTCTTTATTTTAACACTTAGGCGGAACAACAACCTTACTTTGTTAATAGTCATTACAACCGCGGATTTGGAAATACTGCAGAGGGCGAGACAGGGGAATATAACGCTGCTCTTGTTTCACTGAACCTATTTGCGTTAAAAAGGAGGCATGATATTTTTCCGGAATATTAAGTTTCAACAGCTGCAGCTGCCAGAAGTGAAGCATTTTATCCATGCTTCCGTTTAAGTAGCCGTTGACATCATTTAAGTTATTACGTTTAGCGGCTTTAATACTTTTAGAGACAATTTCCGTCCGAAGTTTAATTAATTCACTGTCTTTACTATGTTCTTGCGCATAGCAGAAGGCTCCGGGTAACAAACCGCGTGTCAGATACAGCGGCGTATTAAACCCTTTGGTTTGTTTAGGCGAAATTCCCGGTTTTTGAATAAAAGGCTGCACATCTATGATATATGCCCGCTGTTCCCTACTGGAGTATAAAAGGTTTCCGGTATTTGTAAACAGCCCCAAAGAGCAAACGTCAATAGAATGCCGGCGAGAAGAAAGATAATGCAAATCATCGTAGAGAATATCAAAAGAAGCATCCGGCATATTAGCAATTTTTTCCGACCAAGTTCTGGTTTTGATAAGAGTTTCCTCATTATCAGGAGCGGGCAACCCCGGCTTATGGATTTCAATAGAAAATCCCGGTGAATAGCGGTTAATAGTCAAAATTGTATCTCCGCCTTTTATCTCCGGATGCTTCCAATAAGCAATCGGCTGTGCAAAGTTGCGCTCTCCAAAAATATCCGGCTGTGTTTCAAAAGGATATTTCAGAAGATAATCTTTTAAGACAGAAACAGGTGGTGACTCTAAACTCTGTTGGACGGTAAAATCAGGATTTGTGTCAATTTTATACACTCTTACTTCTTGCCCTTCTCCCAAACATCTATCGCACAAGGCTGTAATAACCTCGCTTACTGTCGGCAAATTCGGATATAATTTATTCTGCATGGCACACTCCTTATTTTGTTGCCAGAACTATATGTTTTTTGGCTCATTTTGTCAATACATTATTAAATAATAAAAAACTCACATTTTTGCTTATAGGTTTATCGCTTCGGAGAGAACATAGAAAGCTTCCTGCAACTTTACTGTTTTATTATAAACTGAAATTTCTTCTTGATTAACAACCTGAAGCGTGTACTGACCGTAAGCCATATTTTCAAAGATAAAAGAACCGTCTGCCTCAGGTATTTTGCTTACCGACTGCCCTTGTTTATCGGTCAGAACAACTTTATATGATGATAAATCCGGACGGCCGCTTAAATAGCCTTCTATTCCGCCACGATGCGTACATTTAATCGTCAACGGGTAGACTGTTCCGGGTCTCAGAACCAGCTTTTTCTCTTCAAATTCGGGAACCAAGGCGATATCCTCTATGCTCTCGACATCCAGAGTCAAAACCGTTTTCTGGTATGGTTCCACATCGCTGATGAGCACCCCGCCGTCTTTATCGGTTTTTACCGTATTTTGTAATCCGGAAATTTGGATTCCGGTGTTTTCTATCGGTTTATTATTTTCATCAACGACCTTGGCATAAATTGCTGCTTGTTTAGACATTTTGGTCTCCGCATCGGTAAAAATACGTTTCTCTCCCGGAACCTTACCAAAACTAAGGTTATACGTCAGTTGAACGGAGGCATTTTTATCCGTATCATAGCTTATGCCTAAATTAAGCCCTCCAAAATCAAAAATCCTACCGGCTGAAACGGAAAAGGTATCAATATCAGACAGGTTACTATATTTAGAGCGATAATCATGATCCCAATTAAATTGGAAATAGGTATTTTTATCCCATCGATAATCAATCTGTTGGTTCAGACTTTGAACATAACTTTGCGGACTAACATTGGCTCGTACCTGACTATGAAGCCCAAGCCGACCATATTGGGCTTGCAGCAGCAGTAAAATATAATCCGTATTTCCCTGCGGCGAACGACTTAGGACATTTTCGATACTCAGATTATAATATCTCATAAAATTAGGAGACAAACGACTGTGAAATTCCTGATATTTATCATCATTCTGCCCGTTTCGTTCAACATAAGACAGATAATACGGTACAAACAAATAAGGTAAGTTTCCGCTTAAACGCACTTCGGCAACATCTTTCATAAATTCATCATCATAATAAGCGGCAGGAACCTCCATCTTTCCATAGTAGTCATAGCGCGCAAAAATCGTACCTATTTTGACATCCCCCTGAATATCAACATGATGCCCGACTTCTGTTGTATCCAAATCAAACAGCATATTGTATTGCAAAGAGGCACCGTCATAAATATATTGCGCGCCGGCGGTTCCGAATGTTTGCGCAGCATAGGTTCGGGGATTATATGTTTGGCTAAATCCCGAAATTAATGTTGTTTCATCATTTAATCCGTAATAGCCCATAAAATCAAGGGTCGGTTTGTTTGTCGGATTAATCCATGGTTCATTATCTTCCAGCAAATAATGATCTTTTTGGTAAGCATTAAACGTATAACCAAATTCGCCTTTTTTGACGGGAGATGTTCCGGAATAATAGTCTCTTTCTTCAGTTTGGATTTCACCATACGGCCCATAAAAAACTAACTTAAACCTATTCAATCCATAATTAACCGGAATATTGGGGAATGAATAACGCCCGTTAATTCCGGCCTGGCGAAACGCAATCAGCTGATTATCCAAATAAAGCTCTACTTCCCATCCGGCTGACAACGGCCCGCTGATATCAATAGTCTTATCGGCTGAAAGCACCAAATCTTTAAATGAACTGGCAAAGAAACCTCGGCCGTTGGCACTGTTATTAAACAAAGTAGAGTTATATCCGGTAATATCACCCATCTCAAAACTTGTTAAATTCAGAGCATTTTTAGGTGAATCCAAAAATGTCCGACCTGCAGTCATGCGCGCACGGGGATTATAGCTTTTATTTTCACTGTCGCCGAAAAAAGAAGCATAAACATCTAGTCCGCCGGCTAACATCCCGGTATCCAACTGATAAAAAGAATAGTTCTTTTTACGTTCGTTGGCACCGCGATAGTCGTGGATATCAAAGTTATTCTGCAATGTCAGATCGACAACCGGTGTACTTAAATATCGGTTATCAAATTGATAGTTGGCAAAAGAATCATATTCCGGATAAGAATGAACATTTTGGCGCAGAGCCTGAGATTCCAAGCGTCTTGTCAACGGCAATTTCTGTTCGGCATCGATATTTAACTGCATATCCAAACGATTAATTTGAAATACAACATTTAATTCTTTTTCGAGAAATTTACGTTCAAAATAAAGATGTCCGCTAATTTTCTTCCAAGTTTCGGATGGTTGCTCGGTCAAAACAACATCTGATGATTTTCCCATAAATTTAAATTGAATATGTCCCGACGAATTATCTGTTTTTATTTGTAAAACAGAAACTAAGCTTTCCCATTCTATATATTCCCGCCCGTTAATGACCTCTACGGGGACAGCTTCTTCCAAAACGGCACCTTGTATTACCGGTTCCAGATACAATTCCTCTGCCCGCAGATTATAAATCGGCAGGAAAAAAAGCAGAAACAAAAAGATATTACAACAATTTCGAAGCAATTGTTTCATGGCTTCTGGCATCCTCCAGAATAACTTTCCCGCCGGAAACAATTTTTTCATTAAGCGGAATCTTTATCTCTCGCACAGGTGTTGTCATAAAAATTTTAAACCCATTCACCCGCCCGATTTCCTTGCTGCCTTGTAAAACAATCAAATTTCCCCAGAAAGAACGATTTCCTTTTCTTTCTACTTTTACAGACAAATATGGTTCTCGCGCATTGTTGCTGAGAGAAACGTTTTTAATTTCCGCAGAATCATGCAAATTTCCCTTATCGATAATGACAGGCATTGTTACGCCATAAAGAGCTTTGATATCGATTTTAAGTTCTCCATTGTTGTTTTGAGACTTAACAACTGTTTTCTCCGGAAGTTCACGAATCAGTAAATGAGATACATATTCTCCGTCTGCAGCTGCGGCCATCGGTTTGCGAATAACGCGAATGGTTTGAGTTTGTCCCGGTTCCAGAGATGTTTCATGAGGTGAAAAACTAATATAAGGCTCGGCAAACGGATTTCCGGACAATGCTTGCTTCAAGTCGGTATAACTTCCGTCAGGATGCTGTTCAAAGTTAATCAGCTTAATCCGGTAGGATTTTTTGACATTGCTGTTATTCGTCACGCGAACAACCTCTGTACGCTTGGGTGAGTTGGCATCAAACCACACATAAAAAGATGATACTGCCAAATTTGCTCTTGCCCAGCCGGGCAACAAACAAAATGTCAGTAACAGTATTGCATATTGTTTCCTCATAGCTTTTCCTAGTAATTAATTGTCACGGAATATGTTCCGCTGTATGTTCCCGAAAGTTGAGATGCACCAATGTTTAAATCAGCCCCCACATTAAGATTGGCATCTCCGGATGCATCCAAAGTTACCTGAGTGGATGACGGGTATCCTGTAAAATTATTGACCGTTAGTGTTCCGCCTTGATTACCGGTCAAAATAATTGATGACGGCAAGGCAACGCTGACGGTTGTACTCGGCTGTCCACTGATTTTAAATCTGCCGGCACTTGAAGACTGGCCGGCAGAAAAGGCTACATTTCCGCCACCGGAAACGATACTGCGCTGACCGGTTTGCGCATTAAGACGAACAACAGACGCGCCGGAATTAACATCTAAGGCTCCAAAAGACAAAGGTGTTGTCTCGTTCACTTTCAGGCTATTCCATAGTGTCAGCGTTATCGGCAAATTTACGCTGGTTGTTCCGGATAAAAGACCGCTGACCTCAATTCTGACACTTCCGGTATAAGTTCCGCTTTTAGAACTTGCTGAAAACGTCATACGGCCGCCAACATTTATATCAACAGGGCCTAAAACCGTTATATTTAAGCTGGAAGGATTTACTGTAAAATTATCTATTGTTACGCTCCCTCCTCCCGCAGATGTATTATTCAATACTATGCTGCTATCTGCGGCTCGCACCGTAAATACACTTAAAAGAGTTGGCGTAAAACGAACTTTACCTTGGTAATACGATGTTCCCGAAGGTGCAATCAGCACACTGCCACCGGCAGATATGGCTCCGGCAGCGGAAATAATCACACTGCCGGAATTAGCCACCGGTATCAATGTCCCGAAAGAAAGGTTTTGTCGGACATCTAACGAGGCCGCATAAACAGCACCGACATTACCTAACAATATAAAAAAAACAACAACCCACAGCTTTCTAATCATTTGTTCATATTAATAGCTTATCGTTACGGTATAAGTTCCGGTGTAATTTCCACTTGCCTGATTAGCGGCAACAGCCAAATCCGCACCGACATTCAATGTCAAGTTTCCGCTACTGTCTGTTGTGGACGAGGCCGGAGTGGTACTGGTGGTAAAATTACTAAGAGTCATTGTATTGGCTCCGTTACTTAAGGTGCCGTTGCCAAAGCTGACAGTCAACGGTGTTGACGGTTCTCCGGTAATACTAAAAATACCCGGTCTTGATGTGCCATAGTAAGAAAGTGTTGAACTCCGGACACCTGCCGGTGATAAAGTCACGGTTCCCGCTGTCGCTCCGGAGCTGATTGTTCCAAAATTCATTGTTTGGGTCTCGGTTGCCGCGATGTTACGGCGAATAACCGCACTGGCATTTCCCGTAACCGTAATTGCATAAGACGAAGCAGCACTCAATAATACAGCCGTCAATGCTGCGGCTCCGTAATATAAATGTTTCATATCTCCTCCTTAAACAAATTAGATTCGACTCATATATATTTATCGTTCTTTTAATTACAACAACCTCTCTCTCAATAATATAATCCGTTAACACTCTTGACTTTCATCCTTTTTCAGATTATTTACCCGTTCCGAACAGGTAATCTGTTCACTGATGAAAAACTTTTAACGGCGATTTGATGACAATTCAGCTTTCTGACCATTTTAATTTTTCAAAACTGCTGCGGTTCACTTTTCCGTCAATCATTATGATGGTCTTTACATCTATTTATAATGTGGTTGACGGATTGTTTGTTTCCAATTATGTCGGAACGACACCTTTTGCGGCCATTAATCTGGTGATGCCGTTTTTTATGACCATCGGTGCTATCGGTTTTATGTTTAGTTCCGGCGGCAGCGCATTGGTGGCTAAAACACGGGGAAACGGAAACAAACTTAAGGCCAATCGAATTTTTTCACTTTTAACCTATGCCTGTTTTATCATCGGTTTAACTATTTCCTTACTCTCCCTATTATGGATCAGACCGACATTAACGACTTTCGGCATCACGGGAGAGCTGCTTGACGATGCCATGCTTTATTGCAAAATTCTGATACCGGCAGCACCTCTTTTCATGTTGCAATATTTGTTTCAGGCTTTTATGATTACGGCAGAAAAACCCAAACTCAGCATGATAATAACCATAGCGGCCGGAATAGCCAACATTGTTTTGGATGCCCTTTTTATCACGGTTTATGACTGGGGACTTGCCGGAGCGGCTTGGGCCAGCGTTATCTCTATGGCTATCGGAAGTATTGTTCCTTTCTTATATTTCATTCTGCCGAATAACACGGCTTTACGGCTATGCAAGACAAAATTTTATGCTCAGGCACTGCTTAAAGCTTGCACTAACGGTGCCAGCGAATTTATGTCAAATATTTCAGCATCAGTTGTCTTAATGCTGTATAATTATCAATTATTAAAACTTGTCGGCGAAAACGGTGTGGTGGCTTATGGTATTATTGCTTATGTCAATTTTATTTTCTTGTCGGTGTTTATCGGTTTTGCCGTCGGCAGCAACCCTTTAGTCAGTTATCAATACGGCGCAAAGAATCAATCCGAACTGCATAATTTGTTCAAAATGAATTACTTTTTTATTATCATGACTTCATTGTTGCTGACAATTTCTGCCGAAATCTCAGCCGGCATTTTAGTTAAAATTTTTGTCGGGTATAATCAAGAGTTGCTCGACATGACATCAACCGCTTTCAGGATATATGCCGTTTCTTTCCTGTTGGCAGGATTTAATATTTATACTTCGGCTTTCTTTACGGCTCTCAACAATGGTCTGGTTTCGGCGATTATTGCTTTTGTCCGCACCTTGGTTTGCGAATGCGGTGCGGTGATGATTATGCCTTTGTTTTTCGGCGTAACCGGAATTTGGACCGCAATTATCGTCGCGGAAGTGTTTGCCATGTTTGTTTGTGTTTATTACCTCATCAGTCAGAGACGTAAATATAAATACTAAAACAATCTGTTTTAACCTTGAACTTAAAGCGAAATAGTATAAAATTCGGCCTATCCTGATATTTTCCAAGGAGAGGTTTATGAATAACATCGGCATTATCGGAACAGGCATTTTCGGAACCGCTCTGGCCCTAACCGCAGCCTGCGCCGGAAATAACGTTTTGTGTCAGGCGCGAGATAAAAATGTGGCAGATACAATTAATCAACAGCATTTCAATCCTAAATATCTGCCGGATATTTCTCTGCCATTGTCCATTAGTGCTACTCAGAACATTGCCGAGGTTTTGAGTTTTAGCAATATTATTCTTCTGACGGTTTCCGCTCAGGCAACGCGTTCTGTTTTGAGTCAAATACGTCCCTTTATCAAAGAAGACACGGTTATTGTGCTTTGCGCTAAAGGAATTGAATTAAATTCGGGGAAGATGTTGTCTGAGATTGCTCAAGAAGAAATACCCGGAACCACCATCGCCATTCTTTCCGGACCGGGATTTGCCACAGATATCGCCAAACATAAACTGGTTTCTCTGACAATTGCCTGCGACAAAGAGGGCATTGCAGCACAACTGGCAAATATGTTGGGAACCTCATATTTCCGTCCTTATCTGACTTCTGATATTATTTCTCCGCAGATTGGTGGAAGTGTTAAAAATGTTATTGCCATCGCCTCCGGCATCGTTGAAGGTGCACACTTCGGTGATGGTGCGCGAGCGGCACTCATCACCCGCGGCTTCAATGAAATGGCACGTCTGTCAAAAGCTTTAGGCGGCGATTTTCGTACAATGATGGGGATGTGCGGCTTGGGAGATTTAGTTATGACTGCCGGTTGCACACAATCACGAAACTTTAGTTTCGGATATAAAATCGGCATCTGCGGCAGTGCCGAAAAGCCAATGGCTGAAAACACCCAAACCGTTGAAGGTATTTACACGGCTCAAGCTGTGATGAAACGCGCTCGAGAACTGGGAATAGAAATGCCAATTTGTGAGACCGTCAATCATATTTTATTTGACGGATTAAAACTCACGCCTGCGATGGAAACGTTAATGAACCGCCCATATAAGGAAGAAGGCATTTAAAATCTTCCGCCCGCTCCGCCACCGCCAAAGCCGCCGCCACCGCCGCCGAAACGGCCTCCTCCTCTACCTCCGCGGCCAATCATCATCAAACTTCCCGGATGTAGTCTACCGGTCATAACCAGATATACAATTATCAAAGTCAGTAATGCGGACAAAGCATCGTCCATAGGAGATGTTTCATCGGCTTCAGCGGCTTTCAATTTACCGTCCGTTAATACGGCCGTGACGACTGCCGCCCCGTTTAAGGCTGCTTGACCATAGTTTTGTTTCTGCGTTAAAGGCGGGATTACCGCTTCACGAAGAATACGCCCGGTTAAGCTGTCCGGCAAAATACTTTCCAGCCCATAACCGACTTCTATTCCGGCATAGCGGTCCTGCGGAGAAATCAAAATTAATACGCCGTTATCTTTACCCTTTTGTCCCAACTGCCAGTGTCTGGCCAATTCAATGCCATATTCCCGTCCGGTTAAACCTCGCAAATCTTTAACAATAGCCACGGCAACCTGATTATCCTTATCGGCAGACAATATTCTTAAAATATCAGTTTTTTCCTGTGGGGACAAAACGCCAGCTTCATCAACGACCTGTCCGCTTAATACCGGGAAATCCACGCCTGCCGAAAAAGCAGGCGTGATAACCAGAAAGAACAAAAACAGACCGCAGAGAAACTTTTTCATTTATCCTCCGCCTAAAAAGCAACAACAGGTGCTGTTTGAGCTGCAGGGGCCGCATCAAATACCGGTTTGGCTTTCAGGCCGGAAACCCAAGACCAGATAACACCGGGGAAAGTTCTCACATTCTGATTAAAACCCCTGACAACCGCAATATAATCTTTACGGGCAACAGCTATACGGTTTTCTGTTCCTTCCAACTGATCTTGCAGTGAAAGAAAGTTTTGATTGGCTTTCAAATCCGGATAATTTTCAGAAACAGCCAATAAACGTGACAAGGCAGAACTTAATCCCTGCTGAGCATTCATGTATTCTTGCACTTGTTTGGCATCATTCAGATTAACTGACATTTTGGTTGCGTTGGCACGGGCTTCAATGACGGCTTGCAGGGTTTCCTTTTCATGAGATGCATAGCCTTTAACTGTTGAAACCAAATTAGGGATTAAATCCATACGGCGTTGATATTGGTTCTGAACCTGCGCCCAAGCGGCATTAACGTCTTCATCTTGACGAACAAGGCTGTTGACCCCGCCGACACCGAAAAACAACAATACCGCAATGACTACGGCTAACGGAAGAATAACTTTCATAAGCAAATTCCTTTCTGATAAAAACACAAATGTATCCTTGTATATAGACTTTTTTTATCTTTTTCAAAGTAAGCTTATTGCTGTATTTTTTGTTAACCTTTACAATATCTGAAATTTATGATAAAATTTATTATATTTTATCATATGGGATTTACAAAGATGCCTAAAGCCAAATCGCATATCCGCAGAGAATTAAATTGGGGACGAAAAAGTGAACGAAGTTGGGCAAAGAAAAGTCTTACCCCTACCAACCATTCTCAAAAACAAGAGGTGAAAACAAGTGAAAAACCCCAAATAACTCTTGAAATGCCTCCATTACATTTACACACCCCTATCAACAATAAGAGTGCCTCAAGTAATGATGTTGATTTGATAGCTTTATCAACTCAAGAAACACTGAAATATTTTAATGTTGAAGAATTATCCCTTGCAGAACTTAAGAACTTTTCGCGGATAGAAGAATTTCATTTTTCCAAAGAAGAGTTGAGAGCCATGTCTCCCGGAAATTTGGGGAAAAAGCTCGCTCTTGTCGCCCAAAAAAACACTCTCAACAAAAAATGCAGCGGCAGCTGTTTTAAAGGCGTTAAAGCGGTTCTCTTTTCTCCAATTATCCGTCAACAACTACAAAAAACAGACGACAGCTATATCCCATCCACACGCTGGAACACAATTCCCGCATATGATGGCAAAAAAGATATGGAGACTTTGCCGCAATTTATTGGGTGCAAATTACCTCATGAAAATTTAGGAGATGTCCCTGACGGTACTGTTTTGGTTTTCGGACCGACTCCAAATCATCAGTACGGGCATATTGCGATTAAAGACGGCAACAAGCTTCGCTCTGATGGAGAGGAAATTATTGCTAACATTCCACCCAACAAATATTCCGGAATAACCGCTTTTATACCAATTGATAGTACCATTAACCTTGATGCTGTTAAAGAAAGCTCTTGTTTAGAGGCATATGCCAGACAACTTAAATTACAAAACATTCGGCAATCTTCTCAAGTCAATCCCTCTTTAGCATCTCTCACACCTTCTGAGGCTCCTAAAAATATCGAAATACTGATGGCGTTGAAATCTATGTCGCGCACCTAATTCTTAATCTAATAATTATCCGGCAGGTCATTTTCTAAAAGGATAATCTTTTTGCGGTTTGTTTGCAGCGCATAGGCATGAGCCAAAGCATCTTGCAGGTTGGCGGAAATATACTGTTTATTCGCAGGGTAGCCAGCGGCAGCCAAACCTTCGGCAATAGCGCGGGTTTGTTTTTCTCCGACCAAAATCACATAATCACAAACTTTGGCTGCATTTTCACCAAATTCATAATTTAATTTATCCTGCTCGGTTCCTAATTCAACCATTCCCGGGGTTATCATAATTTTATAATCATCAAACAGCGACAAAGTCCGTAATGCGGCTTGGGTTCCGCTGGGATTTGAATTGAATCCGTCATCAATAATTGCCACACTGCCGTGATCAGTTAATTGCAAACGATGCGGGACGGACGAAATTTTAAGAAGCTGCGGTTTTAGTTTACTTAAGGATATTCCTAACAGGTAACACATCGCCAAGGCACCGGCAAGATTAATAATATTGTGCTCTCCAAGCAGTAATGTCCGCAATTCGCAATTTTCACCATCCGGCGTTACAAAAGTAAAGGATGTTCCTTTAGACGATGCTTTAATATCCACTGCACGGAAATCGTTATTTTCATTCAATCCGTAAGTGATAAATTTATGCCGGGGCGGATAATTTCGAATTAATTCATTATCCCCGTTAACCAGCAGAAATCCCTCATCCGGTAAAGCATCAGCTAATTCATATTTGGTTTTGATAATATTTTCCTGACTTTTGAAGCTTTCCAAATGCTGCTGCCCCAGAGCTGTTATAATTCCGTGGCGAGGATAAGCAATTTCACAAAGTTCTTTGATATCTCCAACATTTTGTGCACCCATTTCACAAACAAAAACCTCATGTGTCGGTTTAAGACGTTCGCGCACGGTTTTAACAACCCCCATAGGGGTATTATAGCTTTCAGGAGTCATCAGAGAATCAAACTGTGATTGCAACAGCGTATTAAGGTAATATTTCACGCTGGTTTTACCATAACTTCCGGTAATACCGATAACAGTTAAATCAGGGCAATCTTTCAAAATTCGCCGAGCCTTAGCGACATAGCTATGGCGACGCCATGCTTCAAAGGGCATATTTATATAATTTGCCAACACCAAAAACAGCGGTATCAATGCTACGGTCAACGGTAATAAATAGAAGCCATAAACCTCTGCTGTATAAAATCCGGCCGCCGTCAAAGAAATGGTTGTCAGCAGCAGGCGAATAACTCGGTGTGTATAGACCAACGGTTTTTTAGCATGGCGGGGACGCATTGTCCAACCAGCTATAGCCAAAGCGGCAGCTGACAGCCACAAATTTAAAGAATGACGCCATCCATAAGCAGCCAAAACCAGCAATAGTGCCAATCCCCAAAAACGAGCGGCATTATGCCAAAGCCATTTCAACTGAACTTTCGGCTTATAAGCATTAAGCTGAAACATATGAGTCACATAACGAATTGTCAGTAAGGAAGTCAGCGCGGCAACAATAAAACAGCTAATATGCAAAATCATTTTACTCTCCGATATTCAGAAAAGATTTTATTACTCGGGCAAATAAATAAGGTTGCTCCAAAAACGAATAATGCCCTGCCCCCGAAAATACAACCAATCCTGAACCTTTTATTTGTTTTTCCATTTTCTTAGCATCGCTCAGCGGAGTTGCCGTATCCTTATCGCCCCATATCAGCAATGTTTCAGCATTGATTCCGGAGAGCAACGGTTCCAAATCTTCATTAACAGCCTTAACCAGACAACCTCTCATCACCGGTGAAGCCGCGGCATAGTCTGCTGAACCGAATTTCTTCTGCAATTTGTTTAAGGCTTGAGGGAAGGCCTTTGATATTAAACTGCTTTTTAAAATGGCTTTGCCTAGTTTGTACATTCTGACCCGCAGCTTATATCCCAAAGAACGGTGCGGCATAATACCGGCAGCATCAACCAAAATATTTTTATCTATCTTAAAAGGAAGCTCCTGCCGATTAGAAAGTTTAATGATAATCCGTCCGCCATAAGAATGCCCTAAAAGAATTATTTTATCGGCATTAAATTGCCGTAAAAATTCAATCACAAAATCCGTATAGTCATCAACACTCCAGACTTCCGGCGGCTCATCACTACCGCCAAATCCGGGTAAATTTGGCGCAACAACATGATATTTCGCAGCCAAAACATCAATAATTCCCTCAAAAAGCTCGGCTTTGGCTCCCCAGCCATGGAGCAGGCAAACCAAGTCTCCTTTGCCGGCTTCCAGATAATTAATTTTTAATCCGTTAATTGTTGTTTGCACGATGTTGAATCTTTACTGTATGTTAATCAGAATCGTTGTAATTTTCTGTTTATATTGATAGCTTTTTTATCTTAAATAAACCTTAAAAAGAGAGACTTAAAATTATGAAGACTAAAGTGGCGGTTATTTTCGGCGGCAGAAGCACTGAACATGAAATTTCCATTATTTCGGCTGTTCAGGCAATGAACAATATGGATAAGGAAAAATACGACATCATTCCGCTGTATTTGACTAAAGACAATGTCTTTTATACCGGGGATGCATTGCGTAAGATTGATAATTTTCGTAATATATCAACGTTACTTCCCAAATGCCAACGCGTGATTTTAGTCAATGAAAAATTTAAAAATTATATCGTCAGGTATCCATCTAAATTGTTTGGCAAAAACATTATTAGCGAAGTTGATGTGGTTTTACCGGTTGTCCATGGAACGAATGTTGAAGACGGAACGCTTCAGGGATATCTCAAGACCCTGAATATTCCCTTTGCCGGCTGTGACGTGTTTGCCTCCGGCTTGGGAATGGATAAATATGCTATGAAAATTATGCTGAAAGAAGCCGGCTTTCCGGTTTTAGACTGTTGCCGCTTCAACGCACATGACTATCAGGAAGCTGAAAAAGTGGTTGCTGCAGTTGAACAGAAATTTTCCTATCCGGTGATTGTCAAACCGGTCAACCTCGGATCAAGCATCGGTATATCCCGTGCAGATAATCGAGACGGCTTGGATAAAGCTTTAGAGACTGCTTTTACTTTTGCTGATAAAGTATTGGTTGAGCCGGCAATTACCGAACTGAAAGAAATTAATTGTGCCGTATTGGGAGACAGCGATGAAGCGATTGCTTCCGAATGCGAAGAACCCTTGAATGCACATGATATTTTAAGTTTTCAGGACAAATATATGAGCGGCGGAGCCAAAAACGGCGGTTCAAAAGGGATGCAGAGCCTGCAACGCAGAATTCCCGCAGATATTGCTCCCGAAGTTAAAAAAGAAATTCAGGAAATGGCCGTTAAAGCTTTTCAGTATCTGGATTGTAACGGGGTTTCTCGTATTGACTTTATGATTGATAAATCAAGCGGGAAAATTTATTTTAATGAAATCAACACTATTCCGGGATCTTTGTCTTTTTATTTATGGGAACCAGTCGGCATTAAGTATAAGGAATTGCTGGATAAGCTGATTAAGCTGGCCTTGAAACGCCAACGTCAGGAAAATGACATTGTGTATTCTTTTGACAGTAATGTCTTGGCTCAGGCCGGAAGCTTCGGTGCCAAGGGCTGTAAGGGCAGTAAGTTGTAAACCGCCAATCCTCTTGATTATCCCTCGCTCATGATTATATAGCGGAGAGGTTTAAAATCAGGAGGGTAACAGATGCGGCGTTTTATACTGGGGTTATTTTTAGCAATTTCTCTTGCAGGCAATGCGACTGCGCAGAATAACGCGCCGATATCTGCAGAAAAAGACGCAAGCCCTTTTGATTTTGTTCAAGCCGATAAAAATTTGAACAAAATGGAAAAGCAATTATCATCAGGGAAAGTTTCAGCCAAAGAAACCGGAGACTACCTGAAACAACTCGGTGAAATTCAGTCAGCGATTACCCAAGCTAAAAATCAATACAGTGAAAATCTGGATATTGCACAGAAAAAGATTAATGCATTGGGGGCTGCTCCGGGCGAAGGGGAAAAAGAACCGGCGGATATTGCCAAACAACGCAAAGAATTTACAGCTCAAGCGGACAGCATCAAGTCTATGATTGCTAAAGCTGATTTGGCAAATGCCAAAATTGAAGAAATCAACGGCTTAATTCTCAAAATCCGCAATAAAGAATTACTCAGCAATATTCTTACCAAGCAAAGTTCTATTTTGCATCCGCAAGAGTTTTGGGACTCTCTGGTCAGTTTTTGGAGTTTCTTGTATGAATTGGCAACCTCCCCTCTCAGTTGGTATCAAAATTTAAGCGATGCCGACAAGGGAATTGTAAAAAACAATATACTTACCGTAGCTACCATCATGCTGCTGGCTTTATCTTTGGCGGTATGGCTTAACCGTTACATCAAAAAATGGTTTGGTTACAGAGAAAATATTGAACGCCCAGATTACAGCCAGAAAGTTCGAGCTGCGGGCTGGATGCTGGCTGCCAGAGGCGCGATTCCGGCGGCGGTCTTCGGTGCTTTTCTGATTTGGCTGAAAAACACTGAAATCATCAGCAGCAGTTCTTTCGGGTTGTTTTTGAAAAACGCAGCTTGGTATCTGTTGTATTATTACCTGATTAAAGCGATTGTCCGAGTGGTTTTCACGCCGCGCAACTCCAAATGGCGTATTATCGAAGTGGGTGACGAAAAAGCTATTTCCGTCAGCAGAGCTTTAATTTTCTCGGCAGCCGCCATTTGCACCGTCTCTTTCTTTCAAAGCCTGGCAACAGAAATGAACTATAATTCGGCGATTGTTTATTCTCTGAAAATTTTTGCCAATGGCGTCAAAGCCTTTTGTATTGTACTGGTTACCCTCAAACTGTTATATGACAATAAAGAACTAAGTGAGGAACAACTTAAAGACGACACGCAGGAAGTCGGCGACCTGAGTGTCTCTACCAAAGCCAGTCTGATAATCAGCGGCCTGATTACTTTGGCTTTCTGCTTGTCGCTGCTTGGCTATATTCGTTTATCCGAATTCATCATTAACAGATTTATTATTTCGGCCGTTGTTATCGGTATATTTTATATTGCTGACAATTTACTACGGGTTATCTTCCATCAAATTCTGCGCTTCAAATTCTGGATACGCACTTTGAAAATCAACAGACGAACTTTGGTCAAATCTGAATTTTGGTTCGGGTTGCTGCTGACTCCGATTATGTGGATTCTGGCCGGATTGGTGTTGTTAGGATTATGGGGTGTCTCGGTTGATATTTTACTGCGAAATGTCAAAAACTTTCTGGTCGGGTTTAATCTAGGCGGGGTTCACGTTTCTATAACTTCAATTTTATTGGGAATTTTCACCTTTATTGTGTCATTATTCCTATTCAAATTGTTAAAAAGCAGTTTTCAGGATGGTAAGCTCAGCAAAATTGATATGGATGAAGGCGTTCGCAACTCTGTCATCACCAGTATCGGATTTATTGGTTTTGTATTCTCGCTTATCCTCGGAATAGCCGTCATGGGCGGTAGTTTTGACAGTATTGCCATTGTGGCTGGTGCATTGTCCTTCGGTGCCGGTTTAGGTTTACAAAACATGGTCAGCAACCTGGTCGCCGGTTTGACGATTTTGTTTGAACGCCCGGTTAAACTCGGCGACTGGGTTATTATTAACGGACAGGAAGGTATTGTTAAACAGATTAATATGCGCTCTACGACACTGGAAACCGGAAATAAAGCCAGCATCATTATTCCAAATTCCGACATTTTATCCAAAAGTCTGATTAATATGACTTATGCTAACCGCATGGGACGAGTGGATATAGCCGTCGGCGTTGATTATAACAGCGATATTGAATTGGTGAAACAGACCTTGCTGGAAATTGCCTCGGCTAATCCGAATGTTTTGGAAAACCCCGCTCCGTCAGTCTCTTTCAACAATCTCGGTGATAAAAGCCTTGGTTTCCAACTGCAGTGTTATACAGCCAATGTTTATAATAAAGGCAGTATTGCGACGAATGTTCGGGAAGAAATTATTAAGCGTTTCCGCGATTTAAACATTAAAATTTCCTAAATTATTTTTTTAATTTTTTATCGTGGTAATCAAATAGTAATAAATTGAAGTTATATTATAAAAAAAATGTGTCAAACCAAGGCTCAGGCGTAAAAAAACCTCCTGCGGGAATTGACATCAGGTCAGGGGTTGTTATAATAAATGCTTGAGAATAATTACAAAAGGTCATAATTTTTAATATCATGATATACGCAGTCAACTTAGCATTAGTTTTGTTTTTAGTGTTTGCTAATGCTTTCTTTGTCGTTTCAGAATTCGCTATTGTTAAAATCAGAAGAACTAAACTTGAAGAACTGGCTCATGCCGGAAAATCGCAGGCAAAAATCGCCCTGAAAATTACTGAACACCTGAATACATACCTCAGCGCTATCCAGCTGGGTATTACCCTTGCCTCTCTGGGCTTGGGCTGGATTGGTGAACCCGCGGTTTCCCGCTTGCTGGAAATGTGGTTTGCAGGCTTCTTTAACGGAAACACCATTTTGCTGCATTCGGTCAGCTTCGGTGTGGCTTTTGCGTTTATCACACTGCTGCACGTTGTTTTGGGCGAACTTGTGCCGAAGTCTTTGGCTATTCAGCATACTGAAAAATATGTATTGTCCGTTGCCCGGCCGCTGTATCTGTTTAACAAAGTTTTTGCGCCGTTCATCTGGGTTTTTGATCATGTCACCAACGGCATTCTGCGCCTGATGGGCACGCGCGTTTCAAATGAAAATGATGATGCCCACTCCGAAGAAGAAATCAAACTTATTATTGATGCTTCGCAAAAAGACGGCGTTATCGACGATACGGAAGGCGAAATCATTCAGAACGCGATTGATTTCTCGGAGATTTATGCCCACGAAATTATGATCCCGCGGCAGGATATGAAATGTTTGTACCTGGATGATTCTTATGAAGAAATCATGGAGTTAGTCAGAGCGAACAAGCACACCCGTTATCCATTGTGTAAGGATGACAAAGATTGTGTTGTCGGCATGATTCACATCCGCGATCTACTGGAACACTGGGAAGAAATGCATGATAAAGATATTTTGAGCAAAATCTCCCGAAATATTTTGTTTGTCCCTGAAAACAAATCAATTTCAGAGATTTTACACCTGATGATGGCCAAACGCATTCACATTGCCATTGTGGTTGACGAATACGGCGGAACAGCCGGAATGCTCTCAATGGAAGATATTTTGGAAGAGCTGGTCGGTGATATTCTGGACGAACATGATGATATGGAAGAAGAGCCGATGAAAGTTCTTAGCGAAAATGTTTGTCAGTTCGACGGAACTTATTTGATTGAAGACGCTTATGAATGCATGAAACTGCCTGAAATAGAATATGAAGAGAGTACTATCGGCGGTTATGTCTTTGGCTTGCTTGGCAGAGAGCCTAAAGTCAGCGACAGAGTTGAAGATGATTATTGTATTTATGAAATCGTCGGCGTGGACAATATGCGTATTACCAAAGTTAAGGCGCAAATCAAGAGCCATAATAATTCTGAAGATTCAGACGAAGAAAGCGCGTAAGGAAAAGCCCTCCACAAGGAGGGCTTTTTATTTAAGGGCAGACTATTATGCGCGACTGTTCGCTTCAATCATAATACTGCGGTTGTTAGTTGCATATTCGGCTATTTCCAAAATACCGTACAACAGGATGTAAGCTCCCATCAAAGCGGTTATGGTAATAACGCCCAAAGCCGGATAGGTTAAAATCAGGAACGAAAAAACAATACCCAGAATACCTGAGGTTAAAGTCCATCCCCAATTCATTCCGGCTTTTTTGAACTTGTAGGATACAACCAGTTGGATGACACCAACAGCCAAACACCACAATGCAAAAATAATCGGCAGGGATGCCGCGGTTACACCAAGATTACCGACAAAGATGACACCCACCAGAATATCAAGCACACCGACAAACATATCCCATCCGGAATCATAACGGAAAGACGCGGTGACATATCCCACGCCGAGAATAATGAAGGCAATACCTAGGTAAAGAGCCAAAGCAACCATTGTCGCAACAGGATTAAACCAAACATAAATACCCAGTGCCGCCATAATTACACCGGCAACCAGATGCCAAATACTGACCGGGCGCGATTGATATGCTCGGACAGTAATGTCATTTTTTGAAGACTTAATTACAGCCATAACTTATTCCTCCTAAAAATTACTTAAAGCCATCTTCAGATATAATTACTGTTTTATAAATTTCATCATCGACGGAAGAAAGCTTGTTTTTGATAAATTATGCTTGGCAAACAACCTAAAAAAGATTACTCTGTCAAAATGATTGAAACAAACAGAAGCGGAAAAGAAAATGGATACGCATCAGGCTTTACATCATCATGGAGAAGATTGTGATAAAATTCTGGCGGCAATGCCTTCTGAAGAACGATTTATTTTTGCCTCGGAAATTTTCCAACAGCTTTGCGACCCGACACGACTGCGTATTTTGTGGTTATTGGCTCATAGTGAGCAGTGTGTCAATAATATTTCGCTGGCTATAGACATGAGTGCTTCGGCAGTTTCTCACCATTTACGGGTTTTGCGGCAAGCCGGTCTGATTGTCAACAGACGCGCGGGAAAAGAAATATATTATAAATTGGCAGGCTCTCAAACCGCGGCTCTTATTCATACTATGATTGACGATGTTTTTGAAATATCCTGTCCTTTATGATTACTTCATTTGCGTATAGAGAGGGCGCGAAGCGCATTTAAAACTGCGAGCACGGAAACACCGACATCAGCAAAGACAGCTTCCCACATGGTTGCCATTCCCATCACGCCTAATACCAGAACCAAAGCTTTAACCCCCAGTGCAAAGACTATGTTTTGCCGAACTATCCGCAATGTCTTCCGTGAAATACGGATAGCTGTCGCTATTTTTGACGGTTCATCTGTCATTATAACAATATCCGCAGCTTCTACCGCTGCATCAGAACCAATGCCCCCCATCGCAATGCCTATATCTGCTCGAGCTAAGACCGGTGCATCATTAATACCGTCACCGACAAAAACTAATTTTCCCCGCATAGACTTTTCTGCCAGCAACTGTTCCATTTTTTCGACTTTGTGAGCCGGAAGCAATTCACAATATGCTTTATCTAATTTTAATTCTTGTGCAACGGCTTGTCCGGCGGTTTTATTATCTCCGGTAAGCATAACTATCTGACGCACATAAGCGGCTTTTAAGTCTTTAATGGCTTGTGCAGAATCTTTTTTTACCTCATCGGCAATCTGTATCCAGCCGACAAAATGACCATCTACAGCCAGATTAAGCACCGTTCCGGGAAGTTGACCGTTATAAGCTTCTGTTTTCAGCTCTTTCATTAAACGGGCATTGCCAAGACTGACAGGAACGCCGTTAATTTTAGCTGATACACCGCGACCGGGCAATTCTTGAAATCCACTGATTTTAGAATTATCAATTTCTTGACCATATGCCTGACGGACTGATTGAGATATCGGATGAGACGAATGAGCTCCGACATAAGCAGCCAATTCAAGGACTTGAGAGGCGGGCAATTCATCACCTTCAACTTTTACGACGGAAAAACACCCTTTGGTCAATGTTCCGGTTTTATCAAAAACCACAATTTCACTTTCAGCCAAAGCTTGGAGATAGCTGCTTCCTTTAACCAATATTCCCTGACGTGAGGCTGCACCAATTCCGCCAAAAAAGCTTAGCGGCACGGAAATAACTAAAGCACAAGGGCAAGAAATTACCAGAAATGTCAGCGCGCGATAAACCCAATCACGGAAATTTTCACCTGAAAAGAATAATGGCGGTAAAAAAGCAATTATAAGCGCGGCAATAACAACAGCCGGTGTATACCAGCGAGCAAAACGCGTAATAAACTGTTCTACTTTGGCTTTTTGAGATGATGCATTTTCAACCAAATCAAGGATTTTAACAACGGTTGACTCACTATATGTGCGCGAAACACGCACCTCCATCACTCCATTCAAATTAATACAGCCGCTGATGACCTCATCCCCTTCTCCGACCTCACGCGGCAGGGATTCTCCGGTCATTGCAGAAGTATCAACCAAAGAGGAACCGCTGATAACCACGCCGTCCAGTGGAATTTTTTCTCCGGGGCGAATAACAATAATATCACCGACACTCACTTCTTCCGGGCTGCATTTTTCAATCTTTCCGTCTTTTTTCAAATTAGCATAATCCGGACGAATATTCATTAATCCGGCAATGGATTTACGAGATTTGGCAACTGCGTAAGACTGGAAATATTCTCCTATTTGGTAAAAAAGCATTACAGCAACACCTTCGGCATATTCTCCCAAGGCAAAAGCACCCAGCGTTGCCACACTCATTAAAAAGTTTTCATCAAAGACTTGCCCGTGGAAAATATTACGTCCGGCTTTTTGAATAATTTCAAACCCGACCAGCAAATATGCGGCAGCAAACAATGCCGTGCGTAAACCGGAAAAATCAGGAACAATATATGCTGACAAAAACAGAATTGCAGCAATAATAATTTTTCTCAGTCTACGTTTTTGTTTCATCGTTTGCTTCCTTTACTCTTTTTTACATCACCCTAATTTAACGGCGCAATGTTACGTCCGCGTCAACCTTTTGAATGACTTTTTCGGCAGCGGCCAAAACTTCGTCAAATATCTCATCCGGAGCTTCCAACACCAGTTTCTGGCTCATAAACGAGACGGAGGCACTCATAACACCATCTAATTCTTTAATTGCATTTTCAATTTTGGCTGCACAATTAGCACAATCCAAGTCTTCTAACATAAATGTCTTTTTCATTTCTCCTCCATTAATTGAACGATTGTTTAAGTGTTTATATGTTTAGATATAACATAGCGACATTCAACTGTCAAGCATTCTCTCCCCAAAATAATAACAAATTGCTTTATGGGAAAATTTCTGCTATAATTAAAGTTAAGGTTTCAACCTGTTTGGCTTTGATTTTTATAACAAACGCCGCTTTTATTAAGCGGCGTTTGGATACATATTTTTTAATATTTGTATTAAGCTAAAGCAGCTTAGATTCTAAATTATCTAATTTGAGCAAAGCTTCAACGACGGGAATATCTGCCGGTGAAAAGTTATACTCTGAGAGATCGCTGATTGCGACCCAGCGCGCTTGTTCATGTTCAAACAAATCAGGAATTTCAGGATTTGGGCAGGCTGCAAAATAAACTTCCAACGTAAAAGATCCAAAACTATAATCATATACGCTTTCCATAAAAAACCGACCGACACGGATTTCCATATTAAATTCTTCCATAATTTCACGATGAAGACATTCCTCGCAGGTTTCTCCGGCTTCTATTTTTCCACCGGGAAACTCCCAGAAAAATTCCAAATCCTTACCTCGCTTACGCTGAGCTATCAATATTTTGTTGTTGCAAACAATAATTCCGGCGGAGACTCTTTTCATTTTTATTTCCTTTCAATTGTTTTGTTTTACCTTACCCCATTGCAAACAAGCAGACAATAATTATCTTATTGTTGTTGTATCTAATTAAAAATTATGGTTAGCTGTGAGTTGGAATTAACCCGTTTAAAGGAGATTATCATGAAAAAATTTATGACCTGTGCCGCTGTCGTTTTAGGTTTGGCTTTAGCCGGAAATGCCAATGCAGAAACATCTGCTATTGATGCCCTGAACAAAGTCAACAGCGGTTTGGAAAATGCTCAAAATAAAATTCAATCTCAAAAAGAAAAATTAAAGGCAGACAAAGAAGCTCGCGAAAAAGCTGCTCAAGAGAAAAAAGACGCTATCGCTGCCAAAAAAGAAGAATTAAAGAAAGCCCAGGAAGAAAAGGCAGCAGCAAAGAAAGCTGAAAGCGAAGCTCAAAAAGCAGAATACAAAGCCAAAAAAGAACAGATTAAAAACAATTTAGACGGCTTAAAAGGTGCTTTAAGCGGCAAATAGTGATTAATTTGCACCATTTTAGAACACCGTCGTTTATCGGCGGTGTTTTTTATTTATGTTCTCACCTATTTTAATACCCATTACGAAGTTTAGAGTTGATTCTTTCGCCGTCCTGATAAATTGTCATCATCCTGATTACATATTAAGATTACTTCTTTATGTTGAAATTTTGAACGGGAATGAGCTGCATATTTGCCAAAAGAAAACCGCCTAATGGCGGTTTTCTGATTTAATTGCTATTTTTTAGCTTTTTTAGGAGCAGCTTTCTTTGCCTTTTCTTTTTTAGGAGCCGCAGCTTTTTCAGCGCGCGCCTTACAGAAGGTCAAAGATGCTTCCAATTCTTTTTCAGTACACAAACCGACAGCCACCGGATTTTTGGCACGGATATTAGCAATATCATGGTGGGTTCCGTTACGAATAGCCGCAATTGTCGGTTTGGTTGTCCCTACTAATTTACAAATCTGAGAATCGATAATTTCAGGGCAATTTTTTATAATCCACAAAACCGCACAAGGTTTATCACTCCGCTGGGACGGAGACAGGAGTTTTTTAGCTTTAGCATTTTTCAGACGGACATTAAGCTCTAACTCATTTGCCTGCAGAGAAGCACGTTTGTCTGCCTCGCAGCGTTTAATTTCTTCAGCCGTCAGCTGGTTGGTTTCCAACGGATTTAAACCGATAATATTAAAAGAGACATCACCATCGGCAATCGCCTGAACTTCCAATTCATGCAATTCGCAAAAATCAGCAATCTGCTTAAAAGTCAGCGTGGTATTTTCTACCAGCCAAACTGCGGTAGCTCTCGGCATTAAAGGAGCGGTCATATTAAAATCCTTTCTTTATCACAACTTTATCTCATAAATAAAAAACTACCCATAGGATAGTTTTTCTTTGCTTAATATACAAGTATTTTTTTAGCTTTTAAGATAATTTACTGACAGTCAGGCCGCCGACTGTGGTAGAAGCATTACGATTATAGATATCCGCTAATCCTAAATAACCAATTTGCAGCATTTGTGCAGTTGACTGATATTTAGCGGCCTGTATCATCATGGCATTAGCCCCAGACAATGTCCCGTCTGTTGAGGTAGACGGCACTTTGCTGTTTTTCTTGTTTTTGGTATCTTCTGAAATTTTTTCAGTCATGACATAGTCGTGCTTAT
>CANDEX010000007.1 GCA_947383875.1 uncultured Azospirillum sp.
CGAGGAGGTCAGCAGCGAAACCTGTCCGCATGACAGCTCTTATAAAAAATGTGTTAAAACATGTAAAAGCCGGATTTACGCCGATTATCCAAATTATAATTTTGATGGGGAAAGAAGTTCTAACGGCGGCACAATGGTTTATACTAAAAATGTGGTGGACAATAACTTTAGCGGTACCAGCAACTCCTATTACAAATCAGGATACACATTTAAAGATGTTTATTCTGAATGCCAAAATATTGCTAAACCGACCGTGACCGTCAACACCAGCGGCAGCAATGTCTCTATACTGTCTGGGGTAGACGTATCCGACATTAATTTGGCAATCAATTTGAGTAACGGTTCTGACTACAACATGAGCCTGGAAAAATTAACAACGCTAACCAACACCACCTTAACAACCAATTACGCAACCAAGTTGAGCGTGAATAAAACAACCCTTATACTGAACGGAGGCTCAGATTTAAGTGATAATAAACTTCAATTGGATGTTAATGGCTCCCCCAATGCAGGAGTCGCAGATTCTTTTCTGAATATTCCCGGTACAGCTAAATTAGGTAATGTTCACTTATTTGAACGGGCAAAACTATATGTCACCGACACCAGCGGAAATTCTTCAGCCAAAGGTGTCTGGATTGGTGATAAGTGTAAAAAAGCATCCGCTCATTGCATCCCTGTGGTCACTGAAGACTCAAGTTATAAGATAACGAATATGGACTGGAAAGATAGTAGCCGAGAGGGGTATGGGAATAGAGGTGTCTTAGAATTGGGAAGAAATGCCAAATTTAAGGTGAACGGAACTATTGTAATGACTGTGTATTGGGAAGATTCTGCAATATCGCGCAGCGGCGGTCCGGCCTTATCTTTGGGCAGTAACTCTCAATTAATAGCAAAACACATATTGAATCACAAAAGCGAACAGTTTATAGGGGGTAATGCTATTGTCTGCCAAAATGATTATTGGATTGCACGTGATAGTGGTGATCATTACGGAAAAATAAAATTCGGCAGTAAAGCAAAATTGCTAAACAGAGGAGGTTCCAGATTTTATTATGATACTACGGCCACAATGACGGATAATTGTACAGGAGCAAACCAGTGTGGAGATCCAAAAGTCAAAGAAATTGTCGGTAAGTTTGTAAAGAATAATATGATAATGTCAGGACAATTACGTCACGATAAGTGGGCGGTTTCCGTAAATTGGAACGGCGGAGCAGATACAACAGGTGCCTGGAACACTTATTGCAAAGACTGGTACTATAAATAAGAATGGCATCTGAGAACCGGATATTCTTAAAACTCAATATCCGGTTCTATACCATATTCGCGTAAAGTTTGAATAATTTCAGCCAGATACAAACGTTCTGTATAGCTGATAAATCCATCCGATGCACTAATTTTCAAAGCTTCACGTATCAAATCTTCAACCTCTTCAGGAGATTGTGTATTTAATTTATCCACGGCCGCTAAAAAATCAGCTTCGTCAGGAGACAAACCTTTCAAATAACTGCTGATATACTGATCACTTAGCATCTTAGTCTGCGGCAAACGTCTTAAAATATAATCTCTGATAACGTGATTTTTTATTTTGTTAAACTTGTCTGTACACTTAGCCAAAAAAGTTAAGATAATCAAATTATCCTTTATCGGCAGCAAATGTTTAAAATCAAAGGCCGGAACATCTGCCTTATTCTGATTAGCGGTCATCCCCTGATGAGACAAATAGTTACAATAATCAGTAATAAAAAGCTCTGCCGAAGCATAAAACTTTTCATTACTCAAATCCAGAAAATCTTTAATATAAACACTATCAATCACCTGTGAACGTTTGGTTCGATAAAAATACAAATCAAGAAACACCAAATTGTCTTTCTGCCAAATATTTTTTACGGCAACATTTTCCTCTCTGATTTTTCTGCCGGCAATCAGATGAACCAACATATTATAAAAATGCAACGGACAAGAAAGCGCGCTGTTTTCGTTCATCAATTCACTCCCAACAGACTGATAAGTTTCCGCAGATAGGTTTTGATTGTATCAACCCGAACCGCATAATCTTCCAGATTTTTCTCAATAAACAACTTTTGATCCGGACGGATTTTAACGGCTCCAAACTGTTTAGTAACAAAATCAATCAATTTATCCGGTGCGGCAAAAACATTATTATGAAAACTCATCAAAATCCCCTTCCCGCCGGCATCAATCTTCTCAACATTAGCCACCACCGCTAACTGTTTGATTTCAACGGTTTTCAATAAATTATCAACTTCCGGCGGAAGCTTACCGAAACGGTCAGTCAATTCCTCTCGCATATCCAGTAAAGCCGTTTGATCCTTAATTTCACCAATACGCTTATATAAGCCCAAACGAACGCCCAGATCTTTAACATATGTTTCCGGAATCATAATCGGAATACCGGTGGTAATTTGCGGTACCCATTCCGCTGCTGCTTGTTTATCCTGCTCAAATTCTCCGGCTTTCAAACGGGCGATTTCTTCTTCCAGCATATGTTGGTATAACGCCACACCGACTTCTTTGATATGCCCGGACTGTTCTTCACCCAAGATATTTCCTGAACCGCGGATATCCATATCGTGACTGGCCAAAGAGAACCCTGCCCCCAATGTATCCAAAGCCTGTAAAATGCTCAATCTGCGTTCAGCAATAGGTTTCAAATTTTTCTGTTTGGGAACTGTAAAATAACAGTAACCGCGCAACTTACCGCGTCCGACCCGCCCACGCAACTGATATAACTGCGCCAAACCAAACATATCAGCCCGATGAACAATCATCGTATTAACGGATGGCATATCAATACCGGATTCAATAATCGTCGTTGACAACAATAAATCGGCTTTACCATCCGCAAAATCATTCATAACCTGTTCCAGATGTTTAACCGGCATCTGCCCATGAGCCACCAAGATTTTAATATCAGGCACTAACTCACGCAATTCTTTCTCCACCCCAAAAATATCCGAAACCCGCGGACAAACAAAGAAAGTCTGACCGTTACGGAACTTCTCTCGATAAATGGCTTCTTTGACCATCACCTTATCAAAAGGCATAACAAATGTTCTGGCAGCCAAACGATCTACCGGCGGAGTGCCGATAATGCTCAATTGTTTAACTCCGGTTAAAGACATTTGCAACGTGCGGGGAATAGGTGTCGCCGTTAATGTCAACACATGAACATCAGATTTTAATGATTTAAGTTTTTCCTTATGAGCTACACCAAAATGCTGCTCTTCATCAATAATTAATAACCCGAGATTACAGAATTTAATATCCTTGGACAGCAAGGCATGAGTACCGATAACGATTTCCACTGACCCATCAGCCAATCCGCGACGAGTTTCCTCAGCCTCCCGCGGCGTCACCAATCGAGACAGCATTTTAACCTTTACCGGAAAACCTTCCATACGTTTTTTGAAATTATAATAATGCTGTCGCGCCAACAACGTCGTAGGCACAATCAAAGCCACTTGAGCACCGGAAACAGCCACAGCAAAAGCGGCGCGTAACGCCACTTCGGTTTTACCAAAACCGACATCTCCGCAAACCAACCTGTCCATCGGAGATCCCTGCCCCAAATCTTTCAACACATCGGTAATGGCATTTAACTGATCATCCGTTTCGCTGTAAGGAAACTTGGCACAAAATTCATCATAAACTCCTGAAGGCGGAATAAAGACATCCGCATCTTTTAAATGACGTTCTGCAGCGATTTTAATCAGTTTCTCAGCAATGTCTCGGATTTTAGCCTTAACTTTAGCCTTTTTAGCCTGCCATGCCACCCCGCCTAAGGTATCCAGTTGAATATTCTCATCTTCCAACCCATAACGGGAAACCATATCTATATTTTCAACCGGAACAAACAATTTGGCATCATGAGCATAAAGTATTTTCAAGCAGTCATGCGGCGCACCGCCGGCAGTAATATTTTCCAACCCCAAAAACTTACCGATACCATGTTCAACATGCACCACTAATTCACCGACAGAAAGAGAAGAAACATCGGCAATAAAGTCTTTAGCAGTCACCTTTTTAGTTGTTCGACGATTTTGACGTTCGCCAAGAATATCCTGTTCTGAAACCAAACACCAACCGGCACCTCTAAAACCATGCGGCAAATTCATTATTGTCAATGCAACTTTCTTATGCCCGGTTTTGTTTATTGCTTCATCCCAGCTGTCAGCCAGAGCCATATCCGTTACACCATACTCACTCATCAGCGATGTCAAACGTTCTCGAGACCCTTCGCTGTAGCAACAGATAATACGTTTTAATTTGCCATTCTCCGTCAGATAATCTTTCAAATCAGCATAAACCTGTGCCGCACTGACATTTTTTGCACTGGAAAAATCTCGTCCCGGAATAACATCGGCAGAGACATTGTCATCGGACGCAGGCAAAGACATATTGGTAAAAGCTATTGCCCGCCGAGCTTTCAGAATGTCTTTGAATTGCTTTTCATTCACGTAAAACAATTCCGGCGCAATCGGCCGATAAACATCCGCTTCATTCACTGATTTAATGCTCAAAGCCTCCAACCTTGCCTGATAATAATCTGCAATACTTTCTTCTTTTGATTTAACGGCTTCCCGAACATTTCGTCCGGTAATCACATAAGCCTGCGGCAAATAATCAAATAACGTCGGCAAAGTCTCATCATAAAAAAACGGCAACCAATTTTCCATACCGATATATTTCTGCCCGACAGATATGGTTTCATATAACTCATCTGAAGTTCCGCCGGCTCCAAAAGCTTCACGATATTTAGCCCGAAAGGTTTTAATTGTATTATTATCCAACGCCACTTCCCCCATTACTTGGAAAGTATAGCTCGGCAGTTCCCCTACGGTTCTTTGTGTCAAAGGATCAAAAGTGCGAATTTTTTCCACTTCATCACCAAAAAGATCAATACGCAACGGCAATTCACTACCCACAGGAAAAATATCAAGAATATCTCCGCGCACGGCATATTCACCCGGTTCCATAACCTGTTCTACCCGATTATAACCGTTGACAACCGCATAGTGCACAAAGTCATTAAAATTCAAATCACCACCGACACGAATATTTTTCATGGAATTCAGAAAAATCTTCTTCAACGGCAGACGTTGAATTGCAGCACCGGCACTGGTAACAATAATCCTCGGCTTCTTAGGATTAGGTTGCTGAACCAATGTGCTCAAAACACTTACCCGAGAAGCTGCAATATTAACATTCGGCGATACCCTATCATACGGAACCGTATCCCAAGCGGGAAATTTCAGCACCTCTGCTTCCGGACAAATAACAGATAAAATATGTGCTGTATTTTCCAGCGCAACACCATCGCTGACAATATAGAGTATGTCATATTTTGACTTTTCACGCAACGAGGCCAACAGAAAAGCATCATAGCCGTCCGGCACAGAAGAAACCGTACAATTTTCAAGAGCTGATATATCTTCAAACATTTTTCTAATCTTACCATTTACTTTATACTGAAAATATATACAATAACCGATAAGTGCAACTGTTTTCTTGTTTTAAGGATAAAAATGCGGCCGCAAATTTTATTTCCGTTATTCACCTCCATCAATTCGCTGAAAGGCATCGGCACCAAAACTTCCGGATTTTTGTCTCGCTTATGCGGCGAACGGATTGTTGATTTAATCTGGCACTTGCCCACCGGCTTAATTGATCGCACTTATTGCCCCAAACTGATAAATGCCAGACCAAACGTTATCTGCACAATTAAAGTAAAAATTATTGAGCATTCCGCCCCCAAAACACGCAAACAACCATACCGCGTTATCTGCAACGACGGAACTGATGACATTGCCTTGATTTTCTTCAAAGCTTATCCTGACTCCATTCAGAAAAATCTGCCCGTCGGCTCCGAACGGATTATCAGTGGCAAACTGGAAAACTTTAACGGTCAGTGGCAAATGAGTCATCCTGATTACATCGTCAAACCGGAAGACATCACTTCAGTTCTCGGGGTCGAGCCGGTTTATCCGCTCACCGCAGGCATAACCAACAAAATGCTCAACAAAATTATGAAACAAGCCTTAACCGCTGTTCCGACTTTACCCGAATGGCAAGATGAACATCACCTGAAAGCCACAGGCTGGCCAAGTTTTAATCAATCCCTCAAACAAGCACATCATCCGGTTAAACTTCCTGATTTAGAAGCATCCGACAATGCCCGCACCCGTTTAGCCTATGATGAACTGCTGGCTAACCAGTTAGCTCTGGCAATCGTTCGGGAAAGAGTCAAAAAACAACAAGGACGAGAAATCAAAGGCAATGGTCAGCTACGCAAAAAAGTTCTGGATACTCTGCCATTTAAACTTACCGCGGCACAAGAAAAAGTATTACGCGAGATTGCAGCAGACCAAGCAGCACCATACCGAATGCTGCGACTACTCCAAGGCGATGTCGGCAGCGGTAAAACCATTGTTGCTCTGTTGACTATGCTTAATGCCGTAGAATGCGGTACTCAGGCAGCAATTATGGCACCAACCGAAATTCTGGCCAAACAACATCTGGAAACCATTCAACCTCTGTGTGAAAACATCGGCATTCGTGCAGAATTACTGACCGGAAGAGTTAAAGGTAAAACCCGCACACAAATTCTGGAAGATTTATCCGCGGGAAATATTGATATTCTGATTGGCACTCACGCATTATTCGTTGATGACGTCACCTTCAAAGACTTGTCATGCGTCATTGTCGATGAACAACACCGCTTTGGTGTCCATCAACGTTTGGCACTCTCAAACAAAGGCAATAAAGCTGACATTTTGGTTATGACCGCCACACCTATTCCCCGGTCACTGGTTCTGACAGCATACGGCGATATGGAATATTCTAAAATTGATCAGGTTCCCGAAGGACGCAAACCGGTTGACACCAGAGTAATGCCTGTATCAAAACTGGATGTGGTTGTTGCCGCTCTCCAACGTAAATTAGCTGAAGGTTGTCGCGCATACTGGGTTTGCCCCTTAGTCGAAGAATCCGAAAAAAGTGATTTGGCCGCAGCCGAAGAACGTTTTGCCACACTGCAAAAACTATTCGGAAATAAAGTCGGACTGGTGCATGGTAAAATGAAAGAAAAAGACAAAGACGAAGTCATGGAGCGGTTTAAATCCGGAGAACTCTCTCTGTTGGTCGCAACAACGGTTATTGAAGTCGGAGTCAATGTTCCCGAGGCTACCGTTATGATTATTGAACACGCTGAACGATTTGGCTTAGCTCAATTACACCAGTTGCGCGGTCGAATTAAACGCGGTTTTCAGGCATCAACCTGTATTTTACTTTATTCATACCCGCTCAGTGAAACTTCCCGACAACGTCTGAACACCATGCGAGAAACGGAAGATGGTTTTGAAATTGCCGAAAAAGACTTGGAATTACGCGGCGGTGGTGAAATTTTAGGCACCAAACAATCCGGCTTTAATGAATTCCGTCTGGCGGATATGACTGTTCATAAAAATCTTTTGCTAACCGCCAACAAAGATGCGCGCATGATGCTGGAACTGGATCCAAATCTCAAAACACCGCGCGGTGAAGCTCTGAGAATTTTACTCTATTTATTCGAACGAGACGATGCCGTCAAAACCTACCTTGCCGGCTGATCCCCAACCATCAGGAAATCTTCTCCATCACACACACAAAGAAACCATCCGTTCCGGTTTGCAACGGATCCATACGCAGCATAACATCACTCTGTCCCGGATAACGAACATCCAGTTTTTCCTGCCACAATTGACGCATATTAACCAATCTGATATCTTTATGCTTCGCCAAGAAAGCATCTATTATATCCTCATTTTCATCCCGCAAAATTGAACAGGTAATATATACAATTCTGCCTCCGGACTTAACCCGATGATAAGCGACATCAAGGATTTCCGCTTGCGTTTTATTGAGATTGTTTAACATTTCCGGCGATATTCTAAACTTAGCATCCGGACTACGACGCCAAGTTCCGGTTCCCGAACAAGGTGCATCTACCACAAAACGATCATAATCCTTATCTGTCAGTTGCTTAACAATCTCCAAGTTTGTCACATTCAATCGTGCCGCCCTGTCTTTAATAGCTTCTAACCGCTTCCAATTTATATCATGGACGTGTATCTTTCCTTGATTTTTCATCAAATAAGCCATGGTTAGACTCTTACCGCCAGCTCCGCAGCAATAGTCTATTACCTTATGTTCCGGCCGAACATCTGCTAAAATTGCCGCCAATTGAGAAGCCTCATCTTGAACCTCAATCTCTCCTTCTTTATAAACCATGCAGTTATTAAGATTTACTCGCTCACTGGAGCGAATGCCGATTGGAGAATAAGGCATCGGCGCAAAATACAATCCCTCCCCGTGCAGCCGTTCAATAACAGCCTTTCGGCTCCCCTTGTTAATACGCAAATCTGCACTGGCCGGTTCATTCAACGCTTTTAAAAGCGACACATCATTAATTTTCGCAAACAACCAATCCGGACATTCTGCTTCCACTTCAGGAGGATAAACCTCATCATTGCATTTTTTTAGACGCTCTTTTTCAACTTTGGTCAACGGTGCCAAACCATATTCGCCACCACACAACAAATCAAAATCTTCATCCTGCAAATAAGTCAACAACATCTGACGCGGCTCTTTACTGCCTGTATCAAACTCAAGTTTACGGCGGTTACGAATAAGCTTCCAAACCGTCTCAATAATAAAACGTCTATCTTTAGAACCGATATACTTACGCTCACGCACATATGAATTAATAATTTGATCAGCGGGTTGCTTATCTTTAAAAATTTCAGTAATCAAATCCAAAACAGCCTGATACTGTGCCCCTTTTTGCATAATGCACTCTCCGTTTATTGTCCGCCAACTGTCAAATTTTCAACCAAGAGAGAGGGAGAAGCCACAGAACTGCGTGTCAAATCCAAATCATTCCCCACAGCCTTGACATCCGACAACATCTGATAAACATTACCGGAAACGGTAAATTGATTCAAAGCTTTTGTCTGGCGACCGTTTTCTATTAAAAACCCTTCCGCTCCGACAGAAAAATCACCCGAAGCCACACTCAAACCGGCTCCTAAGCCATTCAATCTGTCAATATAAACGCCATTACCAAGCTGAGCAAACATTTCGTCTCTGCTTGTCGTCCCGTTTTTAATATATAAATTAAAAAATATCGGCTGCAATCCGCCACCACCATTCCCTGTTGTTTGGACTTTATGTTTGTCGGCTAAAGCCAAACCATAAACAAATCCTTGTAAAACCCCATCTTTAAGCAATTCTTTATATTGAGTCGGAACGCCGTCCCCATCAAAAGACGCCGTGGACAAACCACCTTCCAACCACGGATTATCAATAATGGTCACTAGCGAAGATGCTACCTTTTCCCCTATTTTCCCTTTAAATTTAGTCGCCCCGATATCAAGATGATAACTCGAAAAAACTGCCTGTATAGCTTCCAATAAATCCCCGGCAACTTCTTTATCAAAGATTACGTTGCTCCTGCCTGATTTAACATCAGTAACGTCCAAACGAGATACCAACCTCGGCACAACTTCAGTAACAAGTGTCTCAGGTTTAAAATCCTGCGGACGATTAAAACACACAGCCTCAGAATCCGTTTTAATGATATTGCCGTTTTGAGCACTTAAATAAATATAGGCATAAGCACTGTCATTTTTCCGAGAGAGCTTTAACCCCAATGAATTACGAATATCTAAACGTCGACAACTCTGAACAAAACAAGTTTTAATAACCTTATTAACCCTCTTATCGGCAGCATAAGCCAAACGCTCCAAATCTTTCAGATATTGAATCTTGTCAATTCCTTCCAGTTGAGGCAACGGTTGATAACGCACGACCTCTTTATAATCACCGCTACCATCATGAAAGAAAAAAGTTTCTTCCGTATCAATTGCCTGAGCATTTTCCAGAGCTTCATCTACAGCCAACGGAATAAACGCTTCATTAAAATCCGCTGTTTCAAACCGCCCTTTTTTACCATGATGCAAAACAGACAAAGAAATACTTTCCGATGAATTATCCCGTGCATCACTGACTTTCTGCTCATAAACCTGAATAGTTGTGTTGGCTTCCTGCCGATAGCGGATTTCAAAATGTTCAATACCTTTTTGACGACAGGCTTCTTCCAATTTATCCATATAAATTTCAATCATTACTTCTGCCCTCCGACGGTCATCTCTTTCACCCGTAAAGTCGGTTGACCGTTACCAACAGGCACACCGCCGGAAACAGAACCACATATCCCGCAGCCGCCGACTTTTAAATCACTGCCAACCATATCAATATTCACCAAAACTTCCGCACCGGTACCAATTAATTTCGCCCCTTTTACCGGTCTGGTTATTTTCCCGTTTTCAATCAAATAGGCGCGATTAACCGAAAAATTAAACTCACCGCTCTGAGGCTGAACTGATCCGCCTTTAATTTGCGCAACATATATTCCGTTCGGTGTTGAAGAAATAATATCTTCAGGATTATCAGTCCCTGCCGCCACAAAAGTATTTGTCATTCGAGACGTCGGAACAAACGTATAAT
This sequence comes from uncultured Azospirillum sp., assembly GCA_947383875.1. The sequence continues at coordinate 10,570 of CANDEX010000007.1, forward strand.
CTTGTCGCCGCGCACTTCCAGTAGCTGCCATTCCCATTCTACGACCGTTAAACCGATCAATCAAATACCCCTTCAAAATTCCCTTTTCAATTAAAACATTACGCTGCGTTTTATGCCCTTCATCATCCATATTAACTGATCCCCAGTGATTAGGCAGTGTCCCGTCATCAATCAACGTCACTTTTTCATTAGCTATCTGTTGACCTAAACACTCGGCAAAAACCGATGCCTTTTTAGCCACGGAGGTTGCTTCCAATGAATGTCCGCAAGCTTCATGAAATAAAATACCGCCGATTTCAGGACAAATAACCACCGGCATCTTACCCGCCGGACAATTTTCGGCCTTAAGCATTTCCACACTGTGACGAACTAATTCCGCCGCCATTTCCGAAGCTGCTTCACTATCAAATAATTCACAACCACACATCGCTCCTTTAGTCTTAAACCCGGAAAATTTCTCTGTTCCGTCTTCCGCAATCACACTTAACGAATATCTGGCGTAATGGCGATTATCTTCCGCCCATAATCCATCACTGTTCGCAACTAAAATATGACGCTGTTTTTCCGACAAACTGACATCCGCGCGACTGATAAACGCACTTTCCGCATAAAGCTTATCAGAACTTAAGCGCATAAAATCCGTCAATTCGCTGCGTGTTCCTCCAAACAACCCGCTAAGTATTTTATGTTTATTTTCAATAGAATAATCAACCAAGTTTATGTTTTTTATTAAGCACAAATCAGATATTGCCGCAGCAGCACGGGCAGCGGCTTTCATTAAGCCCTCTTCAGATAAATCATTCGTATAAGCATAAGCCGTCAAATCATCCTTAAACAGACGAACACCGGCTCCGCTCTCCAATCCTGAGGCGGCAGCATTAACTTTTCCACCTCCCATAGACAAGTGCAAATCACGCCCTTGCTCAACAAACAACTCTGCAAAATCAGCCCCCGTTTCCGAAGCCCTTAACAAAACCCTTTCAACAATTGATTTATTTAACATCTGACCTTCCTAAAATTGACAACAGTCATAACTTTAGTATTAGTTATCCGTTAGGTGAGTTTTTCCTCTAAAACCTTCAGCAACCAAATACTCCTCTGGCGATCCCGCTCTGCTCGCATCCGGTTTACAGTGCGTCACTTTCCGAAAATTCTTCTTGATATCAGCCAACAAACCGGCTTCTGCTCCGCCTTTAAATACTTTGGCAATAAAAATACCACCTTCAGCTAAAACCTCTTTGGCAAAATCATAGGCAATTTCAACTAATGCAATTGTCCGCAAATGATCTGTTTGCTGATGCCCTGTCGTATTGGCCGCCATATCGCTCATAACAATATCAGCCTCTCCATCCAATAATGCTTTCAGCTTATCGGCCGCATCAGGTTCCGTAAAATCTTGCTGTATCAGAGTGGCTCCGGGAATAGCTTCCGTTTCAAGAATATCAATACCAACCACTTGCCCCATACCTTTATTGCGCATAACGGCAACCTGCGTCCAGCCGCCGGGTGCACAACCCAAATCGACAATACGTTTTCCTTTACCGAGAAACTTATATTTCTCATCCAATTGAATAAGTTTAAATGCCGCCCGCGAACGATATCCCAAGCGTTTTGACTCCGCCACATAAGGATCATTTAGCTGTCGAGCCAACCATTTGTTTGAAGATTTATCTCGGTATTTGGATGTTTTCACCCGAACGGATAATTGGTGCCGTCCGCGAACTTCCTTTGCTGATTTTGTCAGCTTACCCATGTTGAACCTCCGTAATCAATTCATCAATTATACCGTCTTTGGCACTTTTTAATGAAGCCATCAGCTCCGTTAAACCTAATTCATCATAAACGGTTTTAAAAATAATTCCCGCTGCAACAAAAATCGCCGCTCGCTTTTTGCCGATATAAACACAATTTTCACGCTCGGCATATGACATGGAATTTACTTGCGCCAAAACACAGTCCATATCTTTAACCGCTAAAATCTGCCCATCCTCCATCTCTCGATCATACGCACCGCGCTGATGAATCCAAGCGGACAAACGCAACGGATTGCTGGATGTCGCCACAGCAAAACAATTATCTTTTAAATTCAAATACTCAGATTCATTTTTAAATCTGTCAGTATAAGATTTGACCGCTGCTCGCAAGTCATCTGCTCCCTGCTGCTGATAACCGTCTTGCAGCTGAAAAGCCTCGGCTGCATTTCTGGCACCCCAAGGAATAGAAATGGTATAAAGAATTTTCTGCTCATCATCATTGGTCGCCAAAGTAATTTCCGTAGAACCGCCGCCCAAGTCATAAACCACGACATACGGAGCTCGTCCCTTAGAATTCATAACAGCCCCTTTCAAATTCAATCGAGCCTCTTCCACTCCGTCAATAACCTCAAGCTTAATACCGCATTTGTCTTCCACATTTTTAACAAACGCCATACCGTTAGAAGCCATACGGCAGGCCGCTGTTGCCACGGCTCGTACTTTACAACAGCCATAACCGGAAATATGCTTCTGAAAATCAGCCAACGTTTCATAACCTCGTGCCATAGCTTCGGGAGTAAAACACATATTTTCATGCATCCCCTCACCCAAACGCACCGGATGAGTATCTTTATACACATAATTTTTCTGCTCATCGGCAATAACCAAACGACATGAGTTTGTGCCCAAATCAATTGCCGCAAAATAGTTATTTGTCATCAGCTTTATCTCCTTTTTTCATTGGCGAATGATGCCGCCCGCGATTATACGGATGACGATTATGACGCCGGCGATGCGCCGGGCTGACCGGATTATGATTATTCTGCGAATGCATCATGTCTAACAGAATTCCCTCACGAATACCTCGATCCGCCACAGTAATTTCTTCAATCGGCCAAAAAGAACACAAAGCTTCAATAATTGCGCAACCGGCCATCGTCAAATCTGACTTTTGCGCCCCTATACAAGGATGCTTTTTCCGCCCCTCATCTCCAAGGCGTTTAATTTTGCAGATTGTCCGTTCAATATCTTGTCTGGTAATAGAAATCCCGTCAACCGCCGACCGATTATAACGTGTCAAATTCAAATGAACAGCACCCAAAACAGTTACGGTACCTGAAGTGCCGATAACCTGTATTTCTTGATTATTCATTGCCTCACGAATATGATGCTTTTCTTCAAATTCTTCCAGAATTTTATGAGTCCGTTCAATAATTGTGTCATAAGCAAGCTGCGTCATTTCCTTTTCAGGAAAAGCCTCCGAGATTGTGACCACGCCATAAGGCAAAGAAACAAACCCTTCAATAAAAGTTTTACCGCTGTTTGTCACTCTGGCCAAAGAAATTTCGGTTGAACCGCCGCCAATATCAAATACCAATGTCCGTTTAATATTACGGCTAAGCAAAGGAATACAACCGACAACAGCCAAACGAGATTCTTCTTTGGATGAAATAATTTCCAAATTCAATCCCGTCTCACGTTTGACTAATTCCACAAAATCGGCACAATTTTTTGCACGACGACAAGCTGCCGTTGCCACAAAACGAGAACGATAAATAGGAGCATATTCATTAATCACACCGGCACAGACTTTCAAAGCCGCAACGGTTCGTTTAACAGCCGGACGGGATAACTCATTGTCTTTAATAATTCCCTCACCCAAACGAGTGATTTTGGAAAAAGTTTCCACAATACGAAAAGCCGCAGGTGTCGGCGTCGCAATCACCAGACGGCATGAATTCGTACCCAAATCGATTGCTGCAAAATTACGCTGCACCTGACTGTTTGCATTTGCTGGCCCTTTTCCCTTATTTTTATTATTTTTACGGTACCATTTTTGCATTGATATATTTCAATTCTGTCAGATATTTCAAGTTAAATAATTTATAACCTGCTTTTCCCCGCCATACAATATTTTTTTTCAACAATCATAAAGAAAAAGCCTGACTTGGGGACAGGCTTTTTCTTTGCTTCAGAGAACTTTTATTCGGGATATAATTCTTCCCGCACGGCTTGGCGCAATTCATCAATACAGACCAAACCTTTTTTCTTATCCTGATAATACCAATACACCCATCCGTTACAGGCCGGCGCATTCTGAGCTGCCGCTCCGACTTGGTGAATCGAACCTTCCATTTTTTCACTTTTGATTGTTCCGTCTGAACGGACTGCAGCGCAGTGTTTCTTACCGGCATCATACAAAATATCTCCCGGAGACAACAAACCGCGCTCCACAACTGCACCAAAAGGAATACGCGGCTGACGTTTTTTAGCACTGAATTCCAAACATAATTCATTATCAACGCGCTCAACGGCATCAATCCGCTCCTGCGCACCTTTAACATAAACGGAGTCACGCTCTATACCGATAAAATTACGTCCCAGTTTTTTAGCCACGGCACCAGTCGTTCCTGTTCCGAAGAAAGGATCCAACACAATGTCTCCAACATTAGAGGAAGCCATAATTACACGATAAAGCAAAGATTCGGGCTTTTGAGTCGGATGCAATTTATTACCATCCTCACCTTTCAGACGTTCTTTTCCCGTACAAAGAGGTATCTGCCAATCACTGCGCATTTGAGTGTCATCGTTCAGGGCTTTCATTGCCTCATAATTAAAAGTATATTTTGATTTTGGATTTTTAACGGCCCAAATCAGAGTCTCATGCGCATTAGTAAAGCGTGTCCCCTTAAAATTCGGCATCGGATTTGTTTTATTCCAAATAATATCATTCAAAATCCAGAAACCCAAATCCTGCAAAATATATCCGACACGGAAAATATTATGATATGAACCGATAACCCAAATAGCACCGTCATCTTTCAAAATTCTGCGAGCGGCAGTCATCCATTCCCGAGTATATTTATCATAAGCCGCCAAAGATTCGAAACTGTCCCATTCCTCATAAACGCCTGATACATTGGTATTATCCGGCCGGGTCAGAGCATCACCCAACTGCAAATTATACGGAGGATCGGCAAAAATCAAATCGACTGAGTTTTCTTCCATCTGATTCATAATTTTAATACAGTCATCATTGATGATTGTATTAAGAACTTTTTTAGTTTGGATACTGCTCATTTAGAACCACTTTTCTAAGGTTATATGTTTCGCTGGAGCCAGTATGGCTGAAAGATGGTTATAAATTTATTAACAAGATTCAAAAATACGCAAGCACAGAATCAAAAAAATTGCAGGCTGTTGAAAACCTGCAATTTTTTTATTCAATTTAATTAAACGAACTGCCATCCTTAAGATTTTGAAACAAGCGAGAATAAGGATTATCTTCTGGCTGCTGAGAGACAAAAATCATTATCGGAACTGTTCCGGTTGCTTGCAAACTCCCCAGCAATCGATATATTACCGACACACCTATCTCCTCCAGAACCTCCTGACAACAAGACAGCAAAGAAAGAACAACTTCCGAAGCCTCCTGTTTCAGACTGTCATCAGAAAGATACATCAACAAATTATCAAACACCGGCCAAACATGAACAAACTCATCAATTAAATCAACCGACAAATCTTCTGGCGTCAACTTAAGAATAAAGTCGAAAAAATCCCGAATAATAAACCAAATTTCATCGTCAAATTTTTCCTTACAGGTCGCAAAATCTTTTTTCAGCCGCTCAACAGTCATATACTCCCATAAACGGTTATGGCGTTGATTTTCACCCAACAGCCGCAAAACGCCGGCTGTTTTGTCGTTGACGTCACCATTGGCAAAATCATCGACAACCAAGGCATACAACGTCCCCTGAAAATAAAAACGTTTAAAAATTTCTCCTGTTTTCATAATAATTTAATTTAAATGAATGTTAGTACTATCATCTTCTTTCAACTCAACCATTCCCATTCCTTTGAACTGCATTACGCTGGCCAATAGAATTGAGAGAGCCCTTTGCGAAAGATGATTTTCAGGCGAGACAAACAAAGGTATCCACTGTCCGGCCATATCAGCCAGCTGATTATCCAGCTGCGGAACATTAAGCCAAACAGATAAATGTCCGAGTTCACTGCACAATTCGGCAAAGTCCAAAACATCGCAGTCAAAAACCTCTCCCGGATACAAACTTGATAAATACTTATCAACGGATATACATATTCGTTCAATTTCTCGCATAATGTCCGGATGCATATCCTGCCAAAGCTTATCTGCACCGTCAGGCAAAACAGACATATTCCAAAACAAAGAATAATCATATGTCGTTTCTGCTGACAGAATATTCAGCCATGGCATAATTTCTCTGGCTTCCGAACGATTAAGCACCATTTGGGCAATTTCTTTGAATAAAACCACCCGCCTTTTTAACATCTGTAATTCTCTCATAATATATACAATTTAATAAGTTTATCGTCCAACTATAGACACAAACTTATTTTTTGTCAATCACAATGAGAAATTAACGCTCTTCAGCCAAAAACTCCTGTATAGGGCGATAAGAACGGCGATGTTCCGGCGTCACACCATACTGTTTTAATCCGGCAATATGAGCCGCTGTTCCGTAACCGGCATTTTTTTCAAAACCGTAATGAGGATATTTTTCGGCTAATTGCGCCATCAACATATCTCTGTAAACCTTTGCCACAATAGATGCTGCCGAAATAGAATAAGACTTTGCATCTCCTTTAACCACAGTCCGAACATCACAATTAAACTTCTTTGGCTTTTGATTACCGTCCACCAATGCAAATTGCGGAACATCACGAAGATTCGCCCTCGCCCGCTCCATAGCCATAAAAGTTGCATTCAAAATATTATGCTCATCAATTTCAGCACAACTGGCCTCTCCGATACCGATACACAGCTTTCCGTTTTTTTCTTCTTCAAACAACAGATTATACAATTTTTCTCTCTTTTTGGCAGAAAGTTTTTTAGAATCATCAAGGCCGCTTAATAAATCAGGATGTAAATTGCGATTCTTAATAATAACCGCTCCGGCAACAACCGGTCCCGCCCATGGACCGCGACCGGCCTCGTCAACGCCGCAAACAATACCGTTACATTTATCTTCCAATTCAAAATCAGGCATTTTCACCCTCCGTCAACTTCATAACTTCATCTCGACAACAACGAACAAAAGATTCCTCAAAATCGTAGCCGGCTTTTGTAAATTTAACTTTTTTATCCATATACAAATACCCTTCATAAGGAAATTCGTCAGTATAAACCTTAATATTTTTATTGCAAATTCCGACAGTTCCATTAAACACCGCCAGCAAAAGCTTAAATTTCTTATGCCCACAACAATCCTGCAAAACACGATATAACTCATCAATCTGTTTACTGTCTGCATCTCCCAAAACATGGCAGACAAACAGACAAGGCTTATCATCTTTCATTGCTGCAAACAAATGAGCAATTCGGTTTTGATATCTCTCAACAAAAAAACTCCGGTCATTATCCTTTTCATGAATAAACTTGATAGCATCTTGCTTATTCACCCAGTACCCGTTTTCTTTATCATATTCAATCTTATCAAAATACCCTTCAAAACGCCCCTTCAAATATGCAGTCACAACCGACAGCGGATGAACGGATAAATCAAACGGCATAGACGGCTCCCCATCTGCTTTACGAGGTTTAACACCCCACAAATTCAATGTCATTCTGGCAAAACAATTCGTCCCCAGCGAAATAACATGAAATTTATCTCTGGGCAGCAAAATATTTTGCGCCAGATTTGCTTCAAAATTGCGAGTACAGATATATTTTTCAGTCCGAAACAATGCATTCAGACTCAATTCAATTTTCAAACGGGCATTTTTTCGTCGCTCTTTTCCGGGAACAAATAATGCCAACACACGGGAAATGCTTTTCAGTATAGCCACAACAGACCTCAAACAAAATTGTCAATAGCCTGAAAGTACACATTTTCTGAAAAGATGTCAAAGTCTAAACCTGATTAATACAACATTTAAGCACGCGGTTTACAACCGCAATAAGTCTGACTATAAAGTTCCAATTCTTTTATCAATTCACCGCGGCGTTCCTGCATCCCGCCTTTTCGTCCCTCAATATCAACATAAGGTACTCCCGTTTCAGCGGAAGCTTTAGCAGCCGCCTCATTAACCTGCGCCAGATTTTTATAACGCGATACCCCCAATACCGAAGCCACACCGTCATATCCCTCACTCTTGGCATATTCCATCACACGCTTCAAACGCATATAAAAGCAGACTGAGCAACGGGCACCGCGCTCCGGCTCCTGCTCCAAACCGGCGGTTAAAGCACACCAACGCTCATTATCATATTCCAACTCAACAAACGGAATATCATAAACAGCACAAAGCTTTTTATTTTCCTCACAACGCTTGACATATTCAGCCTCAGGGCGAATATTCGGATTATAAAACACCACTTTAGCCAGCAACTTATCTTTTGCCAATTTTTCAATCACTGCACAAGAGCAAGGCGCGCAGCAAGATAACAGCAATATTCCTTTTGACATTTATATCTCTTGAGAATGGTTAAATTTTCTTTATTCTAACCAACACACAACAAAACCGCAAGCCATAAAAATACAGCTTCGAATTTATGTTTGATTATATTTTATTTTGAAAATTTTGTTTTGACATTTGCGGCCAACATCACCAAACGATCCTGTGGCAGAATAATGCTATCCCATGCATCTTCCCGCGCCGTTAGCAATTCAGGATGAGATGTTATCTTCAACGCTTTAGGATCTTTGGGCAACTCTCGCATAATCGGAATAAGCTCCATACCGTTATGCTGTAAAAGCGGCGCACCGGCAATCTGTTCATAACCGCAATTTCTCCATCGCGGCAACAATTCTTTTTTACAAACACCATAAACTTTATGATACCCCTTACGGGAGACGAACTCAAAACCTTTGTTCATAATCTTATCAGACACATTACTTTTTCTGTATGGTTTAAGCACGGCCATTCGTTCAAATTTAACAAAGTCTGAAAAATAGCGGACACGCATCGTCCCGACAGCTTTACCGCCAATTTTTGCCAAAATATGCGTCGCACCGAAATCATTCCCGTCAAACTCTTTATTTTCGGGAATTTTTTGCTCATCAACAAACACCTGACGACGAACAGACATTACGTCATCAAAGTCAGCTTGATTTTGAACCACGGTTATTTCAACATTTTCTTGCATCATAGGTTAATTATAACCTTGACACCGCATACATTAAAATATACTAATTTTATAGAGAAGTATATATTTTGAGTCACATCAAAAGAAGATTTTAAAAAATGAGTATCAAGCAAAAAATTTCTCTAATTAAGACGGCACTTTACTTTAATGAAGTTTTAAGAGAAGAAAAAATATCTGCTGCAGCACAAAAAAACGGTATAAAACCGGCCAACCTAAGCAAGATAATTTCTGAATTTGAAAAAGCAGTCAACATCCCTTTGATATACAGAGACAACAAAGGCATCCGCCCGACAAACTGCGGCCTTAAAATCTCAGAAACCATAAACGAATTGGAACAAGCTGTTTGCAAATTAGAGAATTTTATCCGCCTGCCCTCTGACATAACCCTTACTTATTACTTTTCTCCGGGAATGACACTAAAATCATTGCATGATTTTGAACAACAGCATCCGGATTGGACACTTTCTTCCGCTGTCTCACCTCAAGAAGCACTCCTGTCTATCCTGACAACCCCGCCTGATTGGGATTGTGACTATACCTGCCTGCAAACACCCGGAAATATTTCGCAAAAGCTATGGATTACATGCCGCATGGAACACCCAGAAGCTGTTTTGTTTTATGACTTTATAATCCTGCAGTTGCTGTCTTAATATAATTAATCAAAGCTCGAATTTTCTTCTGATCTTTGGCATCTTTATGAGAGATAATCCAGAACGGATGCGATACTCCGAACTTTATTTTTTCCAAATAAACCAAATTTTTCTCTTTCAACCCGATGCTTAAAGGATGAAGCGCAATACCTATACCGTCTTTAGTTAACTGCATGAGCATGGTAGACGAATTGGTTTCTGCCGCCACATAATTACAACCGTCCACAAACAACCGCCAATCATCCCAAACTTCTTTATAATTTGAGCGAACGCACAATCGATGATTTTGCTGAATATCGGCAATGTCTTTCGGATAACCGTAACGCGATAAATAATCCATGGATGCAAACAAACCGAACTTCAAATTATGCTTAAACAACACAACGGCATCGGGATGCTGAGGCTCTTCATACACAACGGCTAAATCGGCATCATACAAAACATCCGGTGCGTTTATGGAACAATTAATTTCAATCCGAACATCTGGATATTGACGATAAAAACAGGGCAGACAACTGGATAAATACCCAGCCGCCAAACCGTCACTGGTCCAAAGCCGAATAGCACCGGAGATAGCATTCCCCTGCAAAGAATAATTATCTATCTTATAAAGAGATTTCTCAATACTACATCCGATTTCATATAAATTTTTTCCGGCCTCTGTCATAATCATGCGTCTGTCACCGCGTTCAAACAGTTTGGCATTGACCTTGTTTTCCAAATCAGCAACATACGCAGACAAATTAGACTGCTTCATGCCATTTTTATCTGCCGCAGCACTGACGGTTCCTTCTCTGGCAACAGCTGTAAACCCTAATACTTTTCGAAGCAGGATAACTTTCTCACCTATTCTCATACTAGTCTATTCCTTAAAATGCTTCAAAACCACATCCAATTGATCTGCAATAAAATCCAGCAACCGATCATCAAGTGTACGAATACGTTCAATCAACTGATTTTCAAGCGAAATTCTTGAAAGAGACTTACGATGCTGTACTTTTATATTTAAGAGATCATCCATCCCCACATCAAACCGTTTCGCAATTTTATATACAGTAAACAAATCCGGGGCACCCTGTCCTCGTTCCAAATTAGAAATTGTTCTCCAACTCACGTCACAAAAATTTGCAAGCTCTTCTTGGGTGAGTTTCTCTGTCCCGCGTAATGAACGAACTTTAAGGCCCAAGTATTTTATCATATCTTCTTCCATATCACGCCTTATATCATGAAATAAAATGTTTATCCATGAACCAACATTCATAAGAATGACATAAAAATGAAAATTAACTCATATCGCTTTCACCTGTTTAAGTTCTCTATCAACATCCTGATTATAAGCTAAAAATGCAACATCCAGAAAATAAGCAGCACCTTTATACCCTCGTTTTTTCAATCGACTGACCAAATTATAAAAACTACATGTAATTGTTTTAAGTTCCTGCAAATAAATTTCTTCCTCTGACATATTTTTCTCCTCTGAAATGAATTGATATCAAACAAATATTACAAAACAGCATAAAAAATGAACAGAGGATAATATTAGATAGCACTTATATAATTTGAGATATAAAAAAACAGCTCCGAAACCGAAGCTGTTTAATTTCAAAACGGCAAACACCCTTATTCTGACAAATCCAAACCTTTAATCCATATGCCGCCACCACCACGAGGCAAGAAATAACTGTCTTGCCAATCAGCTGGCTGCTTTCAAAAAAACAGCTGCCCTGCGGCATAATTGTCCCCCACCAGCAACCTCATACTAATTGCAATCAAAATTTTATTTCGTTTGCAATTTGAACCTCCTTTAGTCTTTGCGCTGCAGTTTTATTTGCTCCCGATATTAATGCCCGAAAAACAACCAATCCCGGTAACATAAACTTGTTCATTCCATATTCTTTCTTTAACCTATGTCGGCATAGTTCCGACTCTGTTCAAAATCGAACACAGCAATAGACCAAATAAATAGCCACCAGTGTATATTATATTGATTGCACAACAAAAATATGATATAATTTTCTTATGCAAAAAATTATTATAGCCTTATTATGACGTTAGAAACAGCAAACAGCGCTGAGGGCATAATATCTTTTGAATGTTCAAAAAATTCACATCATATAATCAAACAACAAAATTATGAAAACCTATGCACTCATCTCTGAAGGCTTCGGCCATGGCTTTGCTTCGCTCAACCTTGCAGCAGTCAACAATCTTCTTCCCGTTGCCTTCAGCATCAAGGAAGATGAAGAAAGTTTCACAACAGAAGTCAACCAAATCTACAACAATCTGGTTGCCTTCGCACCCCAAATGCTTAAGGCAACTTGGGCTGACCGCGAAACTTTCTTAACTCAGGGTTGGAATGTTCGCGCTGACCTCATCGCCGGAAATATTTCCCCCGAAATGTGGCAAAAGTTTGCTAACCGCAAACTCACAGCCGAGGGCAATAATCTTCCACAATTTTGCGGATTAAACGGAAACCACAATATCCTGTTTGTTCCGCAAAAGCTAAAAAGCGATGGTATGTGCGGTCTCTCTGCCAACAACCAGAGTCTCCCGCTTGAAATTTTTGACTTCCTCAAAAATGACAGCAGACAGTTGATTCTCGGACAGCATTTTCACAAAGTCAATGACCTTGACACCGTGAAAACTCTGGCTGAAAACTTTAACCTCTACGTACCCGGAATGACCGAGGATGAGAGCGTTTTCGGCATCCGTGGTGTTCAACACATCAACTATCGGAATCTCTACGCGCAGCTTAACGGCTCCATTGGCACAGCCGGCACACACACCTGGATTATGTTGACCTGCTTTCCCGAAATTCCTCAAATTATCCTCTTTAACACTAAAGGGATAGAAAGATGGAAAGAAATCGAAAAAGCATACCAAACAGCGGGATACCCGATTTATTGCTTAGGCTTTGACGAAGAAACCAATCTTCAGGAATACGCTCGAGAAATAGAAAAGCTGTACCGCCAACTGTTCTAACAAAAGAAACACGAACTTGATAGTTCGTGTTTCTTTTGTTTTGTCATCTCACTTATCTGCCAACAGATAACTTTCATCAATCCGGCGGCAGATTTCCGCCAAAGACACCGAACCATCCAGACAAATTGTCACCCAGTGCTTTTTATTCATATGATACCCCGGATAATATTTCTGTCCGTCAACCAGCTCTGCAATATCTTCGGTTCGCATTCTCAAATCTATCACTTCTATTTTATTCTCCCCGCCGGATTTGATTCTGTTTTCTTTCACCGTCAACAAAGCCGCATACCATTTTTGATTATCTGCACGCCGGACAATCGCATTCTCCGGAGAGGTTTTCCATAAAAACTCAAATTCATCGCCATAACGCTCCCGGATATACCGCATAACCTCACTCGCTGTCCGCGTTTTAAAAATCGTACACTCAAAACAGCTGTCGGCAATCCTTTGCAAAATGTTATCATATGCCGTTCTGACCTTGCCGACAAAAACACCTACCGCATCCGTCGTCAAATGCAGAATATACTCATCCTCCGTATTTATATCATAAACAGCGGCATGCACTTCACCATCAGAAGAAATCCTAACCGCCATCCGCAGCTGCCCGTTAATAATATCCTCTGAGTACACATAATTCTCCCCATCTTTGGCAAAACCAAACGGAATCAAATTTTCCCATATAATATTTTTATTTTGAACCACCGACAGATTAAACATTTTAACTAAAACCCGAAAATCACATTTTCTTAACAACCATATTATCAAAACAACAATTTGTAAATTGCATATAATAAAAGCACCCAAACAGTTTGCTGTTTAGGTGCTTTTCTGGAAAGCTGACTCTCATTTGACATTAACAGTGTATCTGAAACCACCCATTCCATAAACCATATTGGAGTTTGGAGAAGAGGTACGGTATTGTGCTTTAAGTAAATCTCCGCCGACTTTCGACAACATCCGATTAACGGCATTGATATAACTTTTCAGAACACTCCACTGTAATGAATCCATCACGGCCCAGGCTTCATCATCAATAACAGGCTTTGCTGCCGCTTCACTTCTTGCTTCAGCAATATCTGTAAGAACCTTTTCATCATAGATAGAGACAATAAACCCCCGATATTTGCCAAAAACGAGGTTCTTATACGGAATATAAATTCCGATAGGCATCAAATTTGTCAAAACCAAAGGCGACAAAAGTTTTTTATCATCCCATTGATACACAAATTCAAAGCTATACTCCTGCCCGATAACAAATTTCTTCAAAGCCGGAAAATCAGCCAAATACTTAAAAGCAGAATTCCGCTTTCTTGTTGCTTTCGAACACTTTTCCGGTTCTTCATCCAACAAACAACTGATATTCTTTATCTTTTGAGCCTCATCAATCAAAGCGGCATCAGCCGCAGACAAATGCCCATACGAAGGATCTTGAGATGACGCCACAGCTCCTGCCTCTGAAACATAATCATCCTTCACCTTTTTAGGCCTTCCGCGACGCCGTTTGGGCTGCTCTGGAACATCTTCCGTCTTGGTTATTTTCTTCCGTCCGCGCTTTTTAGCAGCCGGAATATCAGTAACTTGCGAAATATTTTCCTGAGCAACATCTTCCGTCTCAGAATGTCGAATAGCCTCAATCACTTCGCTTTCCGAAAAATGCCAATCACTCACCAGTTCTCGAATTAACGTTGCTTTTTCCTTCTTCGTAAGCGCGATTAATCCCAGAAAGTTCTGAATAATAAGAATTCTTTCCATACATTAATAATTTAAAGATTATACATAAATAATAACTCTCTGTAAGATGTTTTACTGCACACTTAAGTAAAGTGCAATAATTTATTTCAAGCGACTGTTTTTATCTATAGCTTTAATTGTCTTTTCTCGAGACTATATAAATGGCACATTTCATAACCGGAGAAAGCAATGGGATATTTATTTGCACTGACAGCTGTCTTTTTTTGGAGTTTTAACATCATTATCGCCAGTTATTTTGCAGAAACCCTAACCCCATGGGAAATCGCTTTCGGCAGATGGTTTTCAGCCAGCTTAATCCTTCTTCCTTTTACATTCGGCAATCTTAAATCCTGTTTTAATTTGCTGCTAAAACATAAAAAACTAATCTTTTTACTGGCGTTAAGCGGAATTGTCATAGACAATACATTAACCTATTATGCCGGCAGAACAGCATCTGCCGTTAATATGGGGCTCTTAAACATAACCGGCCCGATTTTCTTGGTCATCTTATCTCGTATCTTCTTAAAAACACCGATTTTTCCCAAACAAATCATAGGATTACTCATCGCCGTTTTGGGTGTTCTTGTTATTATTCTTCGAGGCGATATCCAACAACTTACAAAATTAAACTTCGTCCAAGGTGATTTTTTTATGTTGTTCAACACATTTGCATTTGCCGTTTATTCCCTGTTGCAAAGTAAACGACCGACACAAATCTCGCAGACTGTCATGCTATCGGCAACCGCCATCGTCGGAACAATAATCATCCTTCCGATTATGCTTATAACCGATCCGCCAGGTACTTTGCGGCAACTTAACACAGAAGACATACTCGTAATGCTTTACCTGGGAATATTCAACTCCATACTGGCATATCTGGCCTGGAATATTTCACTTGCTAAAATCGGCAACCTCAAGGCTGGAATTATTTATTACCTGTTGCCAATATTCAGCGGTATTGAAGCAGCACTCATACTCGGCGAAAGGATTTACCTGTCAGAAATGATTGGCGGTGCTTTAATTATTTTAGGCATTATGCTGACCAGCCTGCCGGAAAATTGCACAGCAAATTAGCTCCCCTCCGCAAGGAAGTGGAGGTATGGGGAGCCCAGATGGACAGACCTTCAGCTTTTTCAAAGCCTTGACCGCACGGGATAAGTTTTGCTCTCTAGAGCAAATCGGCGATCCCCATCTCACCTAGTCCTTGTGGTCAAACCAACTTCTCGTTAATTTGAGTTATCTAAATCTATCATAACAAAACCCCTCCACAAGGGAGGGGTTTGTTATGGTGGGCCCAGATGGACTCGAACCAACGACCAGACCGTTATGAGCGGCCGGCTCTAACCAACTGAGCTATGGGCCCAAAGACCAACTTTCATGCAAGAAAATATGCTAAAAGATTTGCATAGTCAAGAGCTTTTTACAACTGTGGAATATGATATAAACCCTTTCTTAAAAATTATTAACTATACTTGCATTCATAAGATTAACAGTAAGAAAACACCCATGCCTCAAACAACTAACTACCCAACCCTTGCCTTTAATAAATTTACCCCTCAATACGAACATTTACAGCATCCCTCCCATAAACTGACTGTTCTTTACATTCACGGATTAGCTTCCAACCCATGGGGACGCAAACCGGAAACGGTTCGTTCTCTTTGCAAAGAGATGGGACTAGATTTTTTCCGTTTTGAGCTATTAGGGCATGGTGCCGACACGGCCAATTACGAACAAACAGATTTTCATCTATGGAAAGCTCAGATATTAAACATTATAGACAACCATATCCGCGGAGATTTTATTATTGTAGGACATTGTATCGGCGGCTGGTTAGCTTTGCTGGCAGCTCAAGAACGTCCGGAACACCTTAAAGGCATCATTTGCACCTCTACAGCCCCCAACCTTACAGAACTCATGCAGCTGAAAATGTCTCCCGAACAAATGGATGAATTAAAACAAAACGGTAAAGTTTTCATAAAAATCGAGCGGATGATTTTTAACTTCACCCAACAATTTATCCAAAGCGGCATTGACAACGCTATTTTAGAACAAACAGACATCCCGATTAATTGCCCCGTCCACCTCATTCAAGGTTTAAAAGACACATTTATTGATTGGCGTGTCATTTTCCGCATTGCTGATAAACTGCAAAGCCCTCAAGTCACCATCAAACTTATAAAAAACGGCAATCACCATCTTCAAATGCCCAGAGATTTGGAAGAAATCAATAATTCGTTAAAAAACATAGCCAACAACATATAAAACATAAAATAAAATTGACAAACCCCTGATTTGAGCTAAATTAGGGGCGTTTTTTTATTATTAACTCCATTATTTATGCATACAACATTCGAAAAAACACTGTATCACTTCAAAGATTTTACAACCGAATACGAAGAATACAGTTGTGAAAAAGCAGCCTTTACAGTTCTCTATATTCACGGTCTAGGAGGGTCACCTTGGTCACGAAAGGCTGAGACACTCAAAAACTATGCTTTAAGCTTAGGATTAAATTTTAAGCGTTATGAACTTATAGGCCACGGATATGATCAAAATAATTTCTCCCGCTGTGACTTCGAATTATGGAAAGAACAGCTGGAAGACATTATCACTTGCCATATTTCAACACCGGTCATTATTGTCGGACATTGTGTCGGCGGCTGGTTGGGAATGTGCCTGGCAGAAAAACACCCCAACCGCATTAAAGCTTTTTTAAGTTTAGCCGCCTGCCCTGATTTGATAGAACAAAAATTACGTTCTTCCACACCGGAACAACGCAAGACACTTGCCGAAACAGGCGTTGTGGAAACAATGATTGAAAAATATCGTTATACTTTCTCTCAACGCTTATGGACAACAATGCACCAAAACGATTTATTGCAAAAATCATCGATTGACATTCAGTGCCCTATTCACTTGCTGCAGGGACAAAAAGATAATTTTATCGATTGGACAGTGGTTTTAAGATTATTAGAAAAAATCAACTATTCTAAAACTGTCGTAAAAATTCTTAAAGACAGTAATCACCATCTCCAAGACAAAACCTCTCTGCATGAAATGTGTCAGTCTCTTCGTGATTTATACGAACTAATAAAAAAAGAGGCTTAAAGCCTCTTTTTTTATTCCAAACTCTCAATAACTGAATGATTATGCGCAAAATCTTTCACAATAAACGTCGTCACCGGCGCATGAGAATACTTTTGAAACAATAAGCCATGCCCTAAACACAAACCAACATTAATATTCAATTCCGTCTGACTTTCATTCAAATAAGCCGCCTGAGAAACCGGATCACAGCAAGGACCTTTCATATCCGTACAAATCACACAACCGTCCAAACCACTCTCCTTACAATTAACCGCATACACGATAAAACCGTGCTCCCGCAAAATTGCAGCTAACTTATCTGCATATTTTTGCATGGAAAAACAATTGGCCACACCTATTTTTTTGAAACCGGAAACTTTTATAAATTCAATCAACTCCTGCAAACGCGACTTTCTGGCATTAACTCGCGCTACATGTGCTCGCCGCATTTCTTCTTTATCTTCATCAGAATATTCCGTCATTTTTCCTCCTCTTTTCCTGCAAATACTACCATACAACATCACATTGTCAAACGACAAAAACCTTGACAAAAAAAGGTTTCCATGTTAAAAAGTAAAAACAACTTAAGTATTAACATTATTATTAACCAAATTGAGGGAACGGGACGTATTAAAGGATACCCCCTCATTAAACAAACCCAGATAAACTCATGGCTAAGCTTGAAGTCAATGTCAATGACGTAAAAGAACAAATCAAGGAACTCCAACTTTACCGTAGCGGTTGGGCCAATGACATCCGTGAAAACTGGACAGTCGGAATACCTGGAGCCAAAGAACTTACCTTCGACCTATACCAAATCTCCGGCTGTATCATTCTTGCTCTCCAAGATGTTATCAATGGCCGCTGTCGAGACAAAATGGCAATGATAATGGTCAAAAGCAAGCTTCTCAGCCTCACTCGCTCCCCTCTCTATCATAAATTTGATAAAATGGGACAAGCCGGTATATGCAACACCATCACCACCGGAACCAAACACCATATCCGTATTATGATGGAATGTTTAAACATACTGACAGCTTAACAAATCAAAAAAGTGCCGCGTTTTACAACGCCGCACTCTTTTTTTATATAAACAGCCTCAAAATTTCATAACAACAAAAAATTGCAGAGAACGAGGGAAATAATAAGAAATAAAGGCGGAAGTACCGGAGCACTGCTGTAGCAAAATTTATGATAAGAAAGTTTGGATGGTGTGTGTAAATAGAGTGATTTCTAGGAGGCCAAAAAATTTTAGCGTACACCCTAGTACGTGAATTTTTTGGCTCTCCGTAAAATTGCTCTAGTTACCAGCCAGACAAACTTTATTGATCTAAGAAAGAACGTAACTTCCTAGACCTACTCGGATGTTTCAATTTTCGTAACGCTTTCGCTTCAATCTGACGAATACGTTCACGGGTAACATTAAACTGTTGCCCAACTTCCTCTAAAGTATGGTCTGTATTCATACCAATACCAAAACGCATACGCAAAACACGCTCTTCACGCGGTGTCAGTGATGACAAAATGCGTGTGCAGGTTTCTTTTAAGTTAGAATGAATTGCAGAATCCAACGGCTGTAAAGCATTATCATCAGCAATAAAATCACCCAAAGATGAATCTTCTTCATCACCGACAGGAGCTTCTAACGAAACCGGTTCTTTCGCAATTTTCATAACCTTACGAACTTTTTCCAAAGGCATTGACAAACGAGCCGCCAATTCTTCAGGCACAGGCTCCCTACCCATCTCCGACAACATTTGACGTGAAGTCCGAACCAGCTTATTAATCGTTTCAATCATATGTACCGGAATACGGATAGTCCGCGCCTGATCAGCAATAGAGCGAGTAATAGCTTGACGTATCCACCAAGTAGCATAGGTTGAGAATTTATATCCGCGGCGATATTCAAATTTATCGACGGCTTTCATTAAGCCGATATTACCTTCTTGAATCAAATCCAAGAATTGCAAACCGCGATTAGTATATTTTTTTGCAATAGAAATAACCAAACGCAAATTAGCTTCAATCATTTCTTTTTTAGCACGATCAGCTTCACGCTCACCCTTTTTAATCGTATCAACCATACGACGATATTCCGAAATCGGCAAACCGCATTCCTGCGCCATCTGCGCAACAGAATCCCGCAATTCTACAATTTCCATTCCGTAACGCTCAACGAAAGTCTGCCAATGCTTATCTTTTTTGTGAGAAATATTTTCCAGCCAATTCGGATCTAATTCTGACTTTTGATAAGCCTCAAGAAAATCTTCACGTTTAATTTTGCAAGACAAAGCATAGCGTAATAGCTTACCTTCCAACCCCATCAAACGTTTATTCAAACCATTCAACTGTTCAACCAGTTGCTCAACACGAGTTGTATTCAGATGAATAGAACTCATCAACTCAACCAACTCTTTTTTAACTTGCAGATATTTCTTTTCAACGGAAGAAGAAACAGACTTCCCTGCCAAAATAGCTTCAACTCGTTGATTCTGGATTTTCTTTAAATCATCATAATAGCTGGAAATTTTTGTTAAAATTTCAAGAACCGGTTCCAATAAAGCTTCTTCCATTGCGGCAACAGAAGCGGCAACACGCCCGCCGACACCGTCAACATCATCGTCATCACCGGTAGCAGCAGCTTCATCACCCTCTTCTTCAACTTCTGCCGGTTCATCATCTTCTTCTTCGACATCATCGTCAACGGCATCTTCCAATTCGATGTCATCTTCCAAATCGTCATCAATATCATCCAGATTATCTTTCTTGGCGATTTCCTCGGCAACTTTTTCCAAGTCATCAACCGATGCATCATCATCGTCATAAACCATTGCCTCGGCATCATCACCGTACATCATTTCCAAATCAACGATGTCACGCAGTTGCATTCTGCCTTCCAACAAATCATCGCGCCAATCTGCAATGGCTTTAATAGTCATCGGGCTTTCGCACAACCCGTCAATCATCACTGTTTTACCGGCTTCAATACGTTTGGCAATAGCAATTTCGCCTTCACGGGACAACAATTCAACAGTGCCCATTTCTTTCAAATACATACGAACCGGATCATCTGAGCGGCCTAATTCTTTTTCATCAAAATTACCGCTTTCCTCATCATCATAAACATCTTCATCCTCAGCTTCCTGTTCAAAATTATCAACATCGGACTCAGAAATAATACTAATCCCCATATCAGAGATTTCGGCCATAATATCTTCTATCTGTTCGGAAGATTCACGCTCGGACGGCAAAGCTTTGTTCAGCTCTTCCACCGTGATATACCCGCGTGATTTACCCTTATCGAGCAAACGTTTAACCGCACTGCCCAAAGAGTCAATTAAAGGCGCATCAACTGCGCCGCCTTCATAGTAATCTTGATTATCGGTATCTGACATGGCAATTCCTATAAAACCGGTTTTCAAATATATAGACAGGCCCCGAGCGGAACCTATTACTGCAGCTAGCAAGCTTTTTAATGATTTATCTGTATTTTGTCAACACTTGCTTTTAACCGGCAACAAGAGCTTTCATGTTCTTCACCACACAAGCCATTGTTTTCAGGGAATTTTAAGAAAATGCGTTTTGTGTATTAAGTAACGATTCTTTCTCTTTTTTCAAGGATTCGTACTGATGATAAACCTCTTCCGGAAGCGACTCGGAAACCTGCATCACTCTCAAACATTCTTTTATTTCGTTATCTAATTGTTTTATCTGCACTTCTATAATTTTCGTATCAATTTCTTCCCGCAATCTGGCAATAAAAGGATTTTGCTGGCGCAGCATTCCCAATTCCCACAATTCGGACAATTCTTTATTCAAACCTTTTTCCTGCAGCAATGCGCATAATTTTTCACAGTTCAATTCTTCTTCATCATGAGAAATATCCAGCAAGGTATCAAAAAAACGCCGCAGCTTAGCATTGCTGATGTCAAACATTCCCATTCGCTCTTCATATTCAGCAATCAGTTCCGGATAAAAAACCATTGCGGCCAACACAAATTTAAGCACCAGCTCATCCATACTGACTTTAGGACGCGCTGCTGCCGGAACAGACGCTTGGCGTGAAGCTTCCGTTTTACGGTAAGAATGACGAAAAGCGGCCCCCTCGCCATTCTCTCGTCTTTTATTTTTCCAAAAACCTCTCCCCAGTTCGTTATAAATGTAATTCTGCATTTCCTGTTGATAATAACCGCGGACTTTTTCATCTGCAATTTTAGCAACTTCATCCATAACATTTTTTTCAATTAAAGCCTTTTGCTCCGGTGTATCAAAAACACGTCCTTCGGTATTTTTGCGCCATAACAACTTCACCAAAGGTGTCGTATCCTGCAAATGCTGTAAAAAGGCATCATGACCATGCGCTTTCAAAAACTCATCGGGATCCATTTTATCGGGAAGGAAGACATACTTCAGCGAATATCCGGCTTTCAAAATCGGCAAACCGCGATCAATAGATCGAATAGCCGCTCGTATCCCTGCACCATCTCCGTCAAAACACAAAGTCGGTTCGGGACAAATTTTCCAAGCCTCGGCAATCTGATCTTCGGTCAAAGCCGTTCCCAATGGAGCTACGGCATAGCCAAAGCCATACTTATCCAAAGCAATCACATCCATATACCCTTCGCAGACAATAATATTCCGCGCAGCAAAAGCCCTGTCTCTGGCATTATTCAGATTATACAATACCCGCCGTTTGTTAAACAACGGCGTTTCGGGAGAATTCAAATACTTCGGCTGACCGTCTCCCATAATCCGTCCGCCAAAAGCAATCACTCTCCCGGCCTTGTCCATAATCGGAATCATAACGCGATCACGAAAAAAATCATGCGGACGACGATTGCGATCTTCAGGAATAGCAATCAACCCTAATTCAGCCATATCATGATCACTGACACCCTTAGAAGCCAGCAACGCCTTCAAACCATTATTATTTGGCGCATATCCCAAACGAAACTTGCTGATAATATCATCATCAAAACCTCGATGATGAAAGTAATCCATAGCTCTCTGTCCTTCGGGCAAACGCAAAGATTTTTCAAAAAAACGACAAGCCATATCCATTATATCATATAATGAATTACGCTTAACCGCCTCTTCATGACTTTCTTTAGAAATCTGCGGCACCTGTAAACCGGCTTTGTCCGCCAGCTTACGGATAGCATCCATAAACGGCAGATTATTGGCTTCCATCTCAAACTTAATAATATCACCATGCGCTCCGCAACCGAAACAATGATAAAATCCTTTGGCTTCATTGACGGTAAACGACGGTGTTTTTTCATTATGAAACGGGCAACACGCCTGATATTCACGCCCCTTGCGCACCAGTTTGACTTTTGACCCGACCACATCGACAATAGAAATCTTTGCCCGCAGTTCGTCACAAAATTTTTGTAAATCTATGCCCGCCATTAAATCTGCTTCACATTACTTTAAAATTATTTTTAATGAGCCTGATAGAGGTGAGTATCGCAACGCAAAAGCAAAGTATGCATAGAGATAAGAGCATGTGAGCAGCGAACCGCACCTCTAGAAGACCAATAAAGACAATTTTATCCCAATAATGCCTTTATCATTCCTGAAGCTTTTCCCATATCCAGCTGTCCGGCATACTTAGCTTTCAGTTCGCCCATAACTTTACCCATGTCTTTAATTGATGATGCTCCGGTTGAAGAAATAATTGTCTTCAAAACGGCCTCAATTTCAGCTTCATTCATCTGCTTTGGCAAAAATTTCTCAATTACTTTGATTTCATTCATTTCTTTGTCTGCCAAATCCTGACGATTACCGTCAACATACATTTTTATGGAGTCATTACGCTGCTTAATCATTCCCTGCATCATAGAGAGCAAATCGGAATCACTGGCTTCTTTTAAACCTTTGCCGCGAGCTTCAACATCTTTTTCTTTCATACCGGCAATAATCAGACGAACGGCATTAACAGTCGTCATATCTTTATTCAGCATTGATTCTTTCAAAGCTTTTTGCAAATCTTCTCTTAACATTTTTTCCTCCATAAAATTCATGATTGGGTCAAAGCATAAACGCTTCATCATAAAAATGCAAGTCTCTTATCAAGAGGTCTTGTCAATACAACACTTTCGGTTTACATTCTTAAACTGATAAATTAAAGAAAGGAAAAATCATGCGTTTATCAGTCATTATTGCATTGTCTCTTCTCTTGCCGACACCACTTTACGCCCAAACAACAGACCCTATAGAATTCAATCAAGAAGAATATAACCGCCGGGTTACCAAAGAAATGGAAGAAATGTCACAAGCACTGCAAGCCATGAGCACCTTTATGGTCAAATCCATGAACAATATGACTCACGCTATTAATGAATCTATCCCGGGATTGACAAAAAGCATGGGAGAACTGGCTAAATCCATGGGACCGATAATCAAAGCCGCACAAGAAAATCAAAAACTGGGCAACGAACTTGACAAACGCCCTGCTCCCTCCATCGAGGATAAACCTGCAGCAGCTCCGTCTGCAGATATCATTGTCACAGAGGAACTATCAGAAATTTCTCAACCGGAACAGCCCTATGCACCGGAAGTCAATACCGTCTACAAACCTAAAAAGATTCAGCTGTTCCCTGCTCCGCAGCCCAATTACTAATTGACAAAAATCATTTTTTCACTAAAATACGCCCCATTAAACTATTATTATTCAAACAATTCTAAATTTTTTAAATTATGGAAAAATTAAAAAAATCAGGAGAAGCCATACTCTGGTTTCTGTCTGCTGTTTTTCTCCTCTGGGGATGGCAGCTTCTGGGAGTAGCGTTCCTTGTAAGTGTATGTGTTTGGATACTCTCCATATTCTTATATGTATGCTTTATGAACGACAACCCATGTTTTGAAAAAACAAACTTCCTTGGCTGCTTCTTAAGTATGGGCGTTGCCGCTGTCGTATCTGCTTTTGTCGGAAACCTGTGGATTGGACTGCTTGTTTACATCTGCATGACAGTTATAGCTGTAATCATAGACATAGAAAGCCTTAGTCTGCATATGAGCTACATAATCTATGCTTTTTTCATATTTCTGTTTACATCAGAAGAGTATGACAATTATATACAAACAAAAGAAAACGCCACATCCCATCTGGAAGCAATCAGAAACTCTGACAAACTGCCCCAAAAACTGAAAAATCAAATTGCCGCCAATCCTTTTCTTTCGGTAACAAACGAAATGGAACAAAAGGAAGCCGATATGCAAACACTGATTTTTGAGACAGACAGTATGGTTAATACCATGAGGCAGAAAAAAAGTCCCGAGTTGACAGAAGTTCGTAACCAATACTGCAAAAAATCCAAAATTTTGCATATCAAAAAACTTTGGCTAAACAGCGACACCAAACCATGGACATATTCTTCATGGAAAAGAATTGGATATGACCTTTCCGTAAAAAAACACATTCCCGGTAATGGAAGAAATTCTTATTTCAACGGAACTGTCACACCCAATATCCAAGGGGAAAGCACCTATATCGGAGAAAACAAACTTGACTACGTCAACATCATTTTTTCCGATAACAGCTACCAACGCTACCTGATAAAAGATGCTCCTGAATGGCTATTCGCCAAAGAAGGACAACAGGTTAAACTTTGTTACAACGAAAATGAAAACTTTTCTGAAAAGGATATTTCTTTCACCAACGTCATAACAAACAGTTTTGACCTTATCTTTACCAAACAATATGTTCCATTATTTAAATAACCCCAATTATGAAGATTAGATATATTATTTTGATATTTGCAATAGTCTTTGGCAGCTTCTTTTGCTTTCGCGATTGCATTAAACAATACTACCTGCAATCCGAAAAAATGGAACTTACGCCAATCAGCTATGTTTTCACTAAAGACGCCTGGAAATCGTTTAACTCATCATCATCCGCTTGGATAACCGATTATGAATTCACAGAAATCAAACTAAAAGATTTTCAAGAACGTCGAAACTGGGTGAAAAATTTTACTGATAACATGACAAATCTTCAGGATTCGCTTCAAAACATTTCTCCCAAGACCGAAATTGTTTATGTCCGGCAAATTGTTTCATTTTATACCATGAACTCTCCGGAACATCAGGAAACAATCTATCGCGGTAATAAGGAAAAAAGCATTGGACGCGGAGCTATGAATGAACTTTTCAATCTCATCAGACTGAGTGACGGAAAAATCATCAAAGCATCCACGCACCAAAACAGTGAATGGCTTGGAGTTCAGTCAGGAGAAAAAGTCCTCAAGACAACTGCCGTCAAACTAAAAGCAAAAAAAGAAGGAAAAGTCTCTTGGTATCCGCTTGACAGTCAAATAATTCGTCATTGGCGTAATGTTACATCTTTTCCGTCTAAAGACTATTGGAATGTCTTCCATGAATTAAAGCTGGAAAACACCATCGAATACAAACCTTTGTATTCAATGTAAATTCATCCTCCGGAGTAATTACCCGGAGGATTTTTTTGCCTTATTCACTTTTGATTTAAAACACTTGCAGTTCATAAAAACTATGCTATACTCTCCCCATATTCATACACAACAGGCTGTGAACGGATAAATCCTTTCGCAGTCTGATTTTTTCTAATCTTAATAAAAATATTTTGGAGGGTAGAATGGATAAATTCCCATTGACCAAGAATGGTTACATTGCCTTGGAAGCAGAACTGAAAAACCTAAAAGGTGTTGAACGTCCAAATGTTATCGCCGCCATTGCCGAAGCCCGCTCCCACGGAGATCTCTCTGAAAATGCGGAATATTCCGCGGCAAAGGAAAAACAAAGTTTCATTGAAGGACGAATTCAAGAGCTGGAAGCTGTTATCAGCCGCGCACAGGTCATTGATCCGTCTCAAACCAAAACCGATGTTATTCGTTTTGGCGCAACTGTCGTTGTGGTTGATGAAGATACAGATGAAGAAAAAAAATATCAAATTGTCGGTGACTATGAAGCTGATATTGAGAAAAACCTCATCTCATTGTCTTCCCCTCTGGCTAAAGCTTTAATCGGCAAAGAAGCCGGTGACGTTGCTGAATTTTCAGCACCCGGCGGCCGTAAATCTTTTGAAATTGTGGATGTTATTTATCAATAACCCGCTTGGAAATCGCATCTTCAATCTTATATTAAAGTCGGCAAACAACACCGGCTTTAATTTTTTTTTGCAAAGGAGATTTTGATGAGCGACAACAAACAAAACTGCACCTATGGTTATGATTACGAAAACAGATGTGACTGCCGCGAAGACGATAATTGCGGCTGCAGTTTTCCTAACAATATGCCGCATGATTTTGATACCATGTGCGATGATGACAACACGGGCGAAAACAGCGATGATGAAGATGACGGTTGTCTGATTTGCGACACAATCCATTGCCAAAACTTGGTTATTGAGAATATCTCTCACCCCGAAGATGAAACAGACGAAAGCCATTGCGATTCCGTATTGGTCCGCGATTTAGCACCGAACTTCTCATCTCCGGCTGTTATGCCAGACAACACAATTATCAACGAATTTAATCTGGATAATTATTTGTTCGGCAGCTACGGACTACTAATTTTCTATCCGGCGGATTTTACCTTTGTCTGCCCCTCTGAATTGATTGCATTCAATCGTCGACTGGAGGAATTCACCAAACGAAATGTTAAACTCGTCGGCATCAGTGTCGATTCGCCTTATGCCCACCTGACATGGAAAAAAATGCCCATAAACGAAGGCGGAGTCGGCAAACTTGATTTTCCACTGGTTTCAGATTTAAATAAAGATATTTCATATGAATATGGTGTCCTCAGCGAAGACGGCGTTGCTCTGCGAGCCTCTTTTTTGATTGATAAAAACGGCGTTGTCCGCCACCAGATTATCAATGATTTGCCGTTAGGGCGCGATGTTGATGAAACGCTGCGCATTATTGATGCCCTGCAATTCTACGAACAAAACGGCGATGTCTGCCCCGCCAACTGGCATAAAGGCGATGAAGCTATCAACCCTACGCCTCAAGGAATTGCCGATTACCTCAATAAAAATCTGGAAAAACTGTAAAACACAAAGAGCAGGCCTCCCCTGCTCTTTTTTATATTGTATAAATCGGCTTCACTCTTGCCAAATTCGCTGATTAGTTTTATTTTAGAAAAAAATTAAAATTTGCCCAATACTTAACAGGAAAAAACTATGGCTGAATACAAAAGCAAAATTCTTATCATCGGTTCCGGACCTGCCGGTTATACGGCCGGAATTTATGCCGCACGCGCCGGACTATCACCAATTATTGTCTCCGGTTCACAAATCGGCGGACAGCTGACCATCACCACTGATGTTGAAAACTTTCCCGGCTTTCCAACCCCTGTCGCCGGCACACAGCTGATGGAAGATATGCGCCAACAAGCTCTAAAACTCGGCGTCGAAATTATTGAAGACCGAATTACCGAAGTCGATTTCAGCCGTCGTCCGTTTGAATGCAATTCTGAAAATCATAACCTCTTTGTCGGGGATGCAATTATCATTGCTACCGGCGCATCTGCCCGCTGGCTTGGCCTCCCCTCCGAAGACAAATTCCGCGGCTTCGGGGTTTCCGGCTGTGCAACCTGTGACGGATTTTTTTATCGTGGGCGTGATGTTGCCGTTGTCGGTGGTGGCAATACAGCCGTAGAAGAAGCATTATATTTAACAAACTTCGCCAACAGCGTCACACTGATTCATCGCAGAGACAGCTTACGCGCTGACAAAATCATGCAGGAACGCCTGGCCAATAATCATAAAGTTAATGTCGAATGGGATAGTGTCGTCGAAGAGGTTTTAGGAACTGAAAACCCGCTGGGCGTTACGGCAGTCAGACTGAAAAATGTTAAAACCGATGCCATTAAAGATTTAGCGGTAGAAGGACTGTTTATTGCTATCGGACACCACCCGAATACTGACATTTTCAAAGGTCAGATTGAATTAGATGCCGAAGGCTATATTCTCACCAAAGCAAACAGCTGCCAAACCAGTGTTGACGGTATTTTTGCCGCCGGAGACGTTCAGTCCGGAAAATTCCGTCAGGCTGTTATTGCCGCAGGCAGCGGCTGCCAAGCCTGCCTTGAAGCTGAACGTTATATTGCAGCCTTAAACGATAATTCTAATGCTTAACATTTATTTTTAGGAGAAAAAAATGTCTCATCATAATTCTTGCTCCTGCGAAGGAAACAACTGTCACTGCGACGAAAACTGCACTTGCGGATGTCAGGAAGGACAACCCTGCACTTGCGACTGTAATTGCGATTGCGGCTGCAACTGTCACTGCGGCGGCAATCAAAATAAAGAAATTGCTTTTGAACTCTGCCGAACATTAATTGAAGGCCGCACATACACCGCGGAAGGCGTCGCAGAAGCATTCAAAAAAATCTATGAAGCCGTCAAAAACTGCGACTAATATCTGACTAAGGAAAAGCGATGTATCTGGAACGTTATGCCCACGCCTTTAATCTGCCTAAAAAAGAAATATCGGAAAAAATCAAAAAATTGTTAATCAAGATTTTAATTTTCTGGATATTTCCGGCTCAACTTCGCCGTCAAGCCAAACGGCGGCTTAGATACTGGTTTGGACTAACAGCAGAGCCCGAAACATTATGGGAAAGATACATCGCCGACAAAACCCGCAAACAATTTATGGCATCCCTCCCCAATGATAACATTTTTGCTTATAAAATTGTCTCCTTGGGCTGCAATTGTTTTCCTCGAACCATTCCGACATTATGGGGATTAAAACCACGCAAAAAGCAAGGTGAAAAAGGTTGCCCGTTTGATTTAAGCGACAACCCGCTGCCAAACATTGCCAAATATCTTCAAAACGATTTTGAAGGTTATTTTGACACTTTGGCCTACCACCCGCAATTGCGCAGCTGGTGGATTGCTAAAGACGAAATCGTTTACTGTCATGAAAATGATTGTAACGAAAATTCCAGAGACACCATTATCAGCCGCTTTACGGGAAGAATCAACAACCTGCGCGAAATACTCAAAGAAGATACCAAACCGGCTTTATTTATCAGCTATTTCAATCCGCTAATGGCTCCTGACGACCTTAATGAAGTCTCCCGACTGTATAACCAAATATTCTCTTCTCTGCAACAATATCGTCAAGACAGAACGTTTCGTTTTCTGATTGTTGATACCTCCGGAAAATTGGCGGGAAACAAAGATTTTCACCCTGAAATAAAACTATTGTCATACCCATGGTTGCCCCAACCTTATGTCTGGCATGAACCACAATGCCGCTACAAAAAATCAGGCTTAAAATTTGAACAAGACTTCATTCAAAACGTCCAAAAAATATTAACGGATATGATGAATTAAGAAGAGAATCCTCACCTATAATAAATTCAACGATAAAAACTCTTAGCAAAACATTAGGTTTTGGACATCCAATTGCGTCAGAAGCCTCCAACACAACCGCCAAAGGTAAAATTTGTTTTTTTTGATATGTTACAAGAATCTGTAATGAATGATAATCAATACACACCCTGTCATGTCAACCTGTGATTAAATATTAGCTCATTAGGATACACGAGACTAACTAATAAATAGGCTTTTTTCTTGTCATCATAATAATTTGTCGGAAACAAAAAAACTCCCCTAAAGGGAGTTTTTTATGGCGCGCCCTAGACGATTCGAACGTCTGACCCACAGCTTAGAAGGCTGTTGCTCTATCCAGCTGAGCTAAGGGCGCATCAGATAAATCAAAAAGCAGCAAAACCGCCGCTCTGCAACGGAATATATACACATCTCAAAAATAAGTCAAGAAAAATATCATTTATCTCTGCCAACGATCAACTCCGAACCTACGGTTCAAACTCTGTGTTCCAATCCAACTAAAAAAGCTACCTGTTCCCTATTCAAAATTCCTTACAGACAGGCGGATGGTCTTCGGCTGCGCCTCAGTCGTTCCGTAAGGCT
>CANDEX010000008.1 GCA_947383875.1 uncultured Azospirillum sp.
CCTTATAACAGCAGCTATTTTAAAGAATGTTGTGACAGTTCTTATTCTTATACCGCAGAAAACTGTTCCTTATTAAATACCACATCATCTTGTGGCGGCAAATATAAATGCGATTGCGACCCGATAAATTATCCTGTGACGGAAACCAGTTGTGTTTCGCCGCAGGTGCCATCTAATAAGCCTAATTCTTCCTGTGTGGTCGGTGGGCAGGTCCGTTATTCTGAATGTGTCTGTCCCGAAAGCTATGTCGAAACTTGTAACGGTGTTAATGTGCAAGGAAAAGGCAGCGGTTGTTCTAAGAACGGGGCGACCACATTTGCATCATGCGAATGTAAATCAGGCTATAGTCTGACTTGTTCGGGAAGCGGAAATTCGCCTAAAAATACATCAGATTACTGCCAGCTAAACGGTATCAAATATTATAAGGAATGTAATATTTGCCCGTTTAATTGTACGACCGAAACCAGAACGGAAGGTGTGACTTATGATTATGAAGAATGCAGCAACAAATATTGCGCGACTGGCTGCGCCGAAGGATATGTGAATTACTGTAGCAAGCCGGAAACGGATTGCGTAAAACTGGGGTATACGAAATCAGTGAGTCAATGTCCGTATGGTTATCTGTCATGTCCTTATAACACATCAGCAGTTTTCTGCGATGATTAACAAGACGGCAAAGGAGAAAAACAATGAAAAGACTGGGAATGCTGTTGATGGTCGGAACAATGTTAAGTAGTTGGAGCGAGAATGCACCGGCAGCGATGACGGCCTATGAAGAGAGCCTGCTGTCAGATGTCGGTTGCGAGGAACCGAAAGACTGCGCAGAAATGGGGTATACGGCGGATACGGCTGACTGCACCGGTCCGGTACTCAAATGCCCTTGGGATTTAACTAAAGCTATGTGTAAGGATGAAGCACCGAATTTAATTCTCTATGGGGATGGAACCGTTACGAAAAAACTGCTTTCAAATAAAACGCCGATAGGTGTTGTTATAAATGAAGAAAAAAGATTGGCACTTGCTTTGACTAATATAAAACAAGACGGCAGCAAGGGAAATGATTGGGTTGTGTTTTCAAGCGTTAGTGAGGATACACCGTTAGAGAATTGTAAATCAGGGACGTTAGATAGTTGTGGAACAGATGGACGAGCCAATACGGATATTTTGTTGAAACAAACTACAGGCACTTATTATGCGGCACAAGCGGTCAATAAATACGAACCGGCAGGTTGCAATGCTGCTTTTTGCAAAAAAGGTAAGTGGTTTTTAGCAAGTTTTAATGAAATTAAAATCGGTTATTCAAAAGAGGCGGACAATTTAGCAAACACGCTGTATATGCTTCGAAAAAATGGAGCAGAAGTAATTGCCGGGGAGTATTGGACATCAACAGAAACGGACAGTTATTCAAAAGTATGGTGCATTAATTTTAACAGTGCGTTTAGCACTGGTGAGCTTAAAAACGATAAAAATTATATTCGCCCAGTCGTTAAGTATTAAGAGGGAGAACAACGATGAAAAAATATATAATAATGTTTGCCTTTATAGGAAGCTTTCTTAATATTGCGGAAGGAAACTCCGCGGAATTAAATTGTACCAGAGGAGTTACATTAGGGGCGAATTCTGCGGCTGACTGCGAAGCTTTAGGGTATACAATAACCAGTATAGCAACATCCGGAGAGCCTAATAAAGATATTGAGATTTGCGGAGAGGGAAGAATTAGTTATTGCCCTTCAGATAAAACGAAAATATTTTGCACGCCCAAATCTCCGCTGCCAATTCTTTATGGAGATGGTTCATTAAGTAATTTTATTTTGAAGAATAAAACACCTGTTGCAATCGTTTTTGATGAAACAAATAAATTAGCCGTAGCTCTGACCAATGTCAAACAAGACGGAACGCCCGGTGATGAAAAAATGCCATGGTCAAGTGTTAGCCAAAATACACCTATAATGGATTGTACAAGTAGTTCTTATAAAAATGAAATTTGTGGGAAAAGTGGGCGTTTGAATACTAATGTGCTGTTAAAGGAAACGTCAGGAACATATTATGCCGCCAAGGCAGTTAATACATATCAACCTGAGGGCTGCACGGCAGATTTTTGTAAAAAAGGAAAATGGTTTTTGCCGAGCTTGGTTGAATACACGCGTTTTTCTCGCCAGGCCTACTTGCTGCGCATTACGGGAACAATTTTAGCAACCCCGATAAATATGGGATGGCTTTCGAACGAAATTTCAGATTATCAGGCTTTTTCTCGCGATTCTACTCATAATAAAGTTTCAGACTCTGCCAAACAAAGCGTTCGCCCGATTGTTTATTACGGCAGCGGAGATATTGTTTTACCTGTCCAGCCCATATTATATGGTGATGGAAGCATCAGTAAAACGCCTGTTTCCGGAAAAACACCGATAGGTATTGTTTTTGATGAGACAAACCGGCTGGCAATAGCATTAACCGATATTAAAAAGAACGGAACTGCCGGAAGCGAAATAATGAGATGGGGAAGAGATGTTATTAACAAAAACACCTCATTGAAAAACTGCAAATCAGAAGATTTAGACTCTTGTGATCCTGATGGACGCACCAATACAACAACGATTCTGAAATTAGTAAACAGTACAGAAGAGAATGCGTTTAATGCCGTCAATAAATTTGAACCCAGCGGATGCAGTGCTGCATTTTGTAAAAAAACAAAATGGTTCTTGCCCAGTATGCGTGAGTGGAGATTAATTCAAAGCAAGGAAATTGAAAGTACTGGAGCTTTGAATGTCGGAACTGCATTTAAACGTTTTATTGACGGATCTTACTGGTCGTCTAATGAAAGCGGAAACAGTAAAGATGACGGAACATATGCTTGGACGACGAATAAAGATATCAGTAAATCATTAAATGTATATGTTCGTCCGGCAATAAAATATTAGAGCCCATTGGCACTCCCCCGAAAAGCATATATGTTTTTCGGGGGATTTTTTATAAAACTAATCTTACAGCTTTGTCATAATGACCAATAAAATAATGGCAGCAAAACATCCGGCAAACATATCGTCCAGCATGACGCCCCAAGCATTTTTCAGCTTACTGTCAGCCCATTTTACCGGTCCTATTTTAATGATGTCAAACAAGCGGAACAAAGCAAAGCCAATCAGATAGAGATACCAAAGATTCCATGTGCCAATCAGATGATTTCCTACCAGAGCAAAGGTTAATGATTGCCCTGCCACTTCATCAATCACCACCATTGACGGGTCTTTTTCTTCCTGATTTTTTATCAGTTGATGTGTTGCCCAAACCCCAATAAAAAAAGCTGATAATGATACCGCTAAAATACCGGCCGTTCCGTAAAAATAAGCCGCTGCCGCTGCAAGGGGCAGGGTGCCGAAAGAACCAACAGTTCCGGGGGCTTTAGGGGATAAGCCTAATCCGAAATATGTGGCTAAAATTTTTGCGCATTTATGCATCTCTAAATCCTTCTGTAGCTATTATTGTTCCAATCATATAATCGACATTGATTTTTGCAACCTCAAACGCCAAACTGTTGACATATTTTAAAATATAAACTATGTTTAGACAAAATTTCTTATTGTGTAACTAAAAAAAGTATAATTATGTGTAAGCAGAAAATTAAACAGGAAGAAGTGTTGGTTTTAACGATAGAGGAAAAGAAATATGTCTTTGGTCCTGAAAAGGACGGCCTCCGCCAACTGTTAACCGGAAAAAAACGACAAAAGTATCTGCGGCGCAATAGTGCGGCTCAGAAAATATGCTTGAACGGCTTCTCGGGCGTGCAAAATATTTTAGAGACAGCTGTTTCTTTGAAAATCTCTATCGACAACTTACTCATTGTTGTCCATAGGAAAACAGACGTAAGCCTCTTCCTGAAAACAGAAGAAGGGGGTTATTCTCTTTGCAGGAGTGTGCAAGCCCGTTCGTATGCCTCATACTACAGAGACAGGCTAATCGTTGCGGACTTCGGCTGTTTTAAGGCTATTTTATATAGAGATAAAGATAATCGGTTAATTCAGATAAATGATGATTTTTTATCTGTCGATGTTTGTGAAAACGGTGATGTTCTGGCAACCAGTACATCTTACCGGTCAACACTTTATTTTTATGATGAAAGCAAGAAAGAACTAATCACTTTAGGCTATTGCTGAAAAAGATGACACAAAAAAAGGAACTCATTTGAGTTCCTTTTTTTGTGTTTCTAACCTAATACTTAGATTTTTCCTTCATAAGCATCTTGATACATCTGTTCGATTTCCTTAATCAGCGGATAACGTGGGTTAGCACTGGTGCACTGATCGTCAAATGCGAGGGTAGGTAATGTTTCCATTGCTTTTTCAAAGTCTTCTTTAGAAACACCCCAATCTTTGATAGACATCGGAATATTGAGTTTTTTCTTCAGATCTTGTAAAGCCTTGATGAGGTTATTGACTTTTTCTTCATCGGTTTTACCACCCAAGCCGAGAGCATCTGCAAATTCAGCATAAGCCGCGCGAGCATTCGGATATTGATACTGCGGGAAAATACCTTGTTTGGTCGGTGCTTCGGTTGAATTATATTTAATAACCTGGCAAATCAGCAAGGCGTTAGCAATACCGTGAGGAACATGGAAATGAGCACCCAGCTTGTGAGCCATCGAGTGGCAAACACCAAGGAACGCATTTGCAAAAGCCATACCAGCTATTGTTGCCGCATTATGCACTTTTTCCCGAGCTTTCGGATTAGCGGCACCTTCAGCATAAGAAGCTGGTAGATATTGATAAACCAATTTTCCTGCTTCTTTGGAAAGAGAGCGAGTATAATCTGTAGCCATAATTGAAACCATAGATTCCAACGCGTGCGTCATAACATCAATACCTGAAGCGGCGCAAAGACCTTTCGGCATTGACAGAACCAAATTGGAGTCAACAATCGCCATTTTCGGAGTTAAAGCATAGTCTGCAATTGCATATTTAACACCGGTGCTGTCATCTGTAATGATGGAGAAAGGTGTAACCTCCGAACCGGTACCTGAAGTTGTCGGAATACAGACCATTGTAGCTTTATCGCCCAACGGCGGAAATTCGAAAATACGTTTGCGAATATCCATAAAACGCATTGCCAAATCTTCAAATTTGAGTTCAGGATGTTCATACATTAACCATAAAATTTTAGCAGCATCCATCGGAGAACCGCCGCCCAAGGCGATAATGACATCCGGCTGAAATGTATTAAGCATATTAATGGCAACATTAATTGTGCTCAAATCCGGATCCGGTTTAACATCAGAGAAAATCTGATATTGAATGCCCAGACTTTCCAATACGTCAGTAATTTTCTTAGTATATCCCAAGTCAAATAACGGTTTGTCCGTTACTAAGAAAGCTTTTTTACGACCTTTCAATTCTTTCAAAGCCATTTCCAGCGAACCCGGTTTGAAATAAATTTTTTCGGGCACTTTGAACCACAACATATTTTCTTCGCGCAAGGCAACAGTTTTGGTATTCATCAGATGTTTAACTCCTACATTTTCACTAACCGAGTTTCCGCCCCAAGAGCCGCAGCCCAGCGTCAGTGACGGTTCAAGTCTAAAGTTGTAAAGGTCGCCGATACCGCCTTGAGAGGATGGCGTATTAATCAAAATACGTCCTGTATGCAACTGCTCACCAAAGTGTTTAATGCGGTCATCATTTGTCTGATGAGTATACAAAACAGATGTATGTCCAGCTCCGGCAAAAGTAACTAACTGTTTAGCAGTTTCAGTTGCTTCTTCAAAATTTTTGGCTTTGTATAAGCCCAAAACCGGAGACAGTTTTTCAGCTGAGAATGGTTCATGGTGGCCGATTTCAGAAGCTTCTCCAACCAAAGCTTTCGTTTCGACCGGAACTTTAACACCTGCCATTTCGGCAATTTTATATGCCGGCTGGCCAACAATTCCTGCATTCAACTTGCCATCAATAAAGATAACTTTGGAGAGCTTTTCTTTTTCTTTGGCTGACAACAGATAAGCACCGCGATATTCCAATTCCTTTTTAACTTCGTCATAAACATCTTTAACGCAGACAATAGATTGTTCGGAAGCGCAAATCATACCATTGTCAAAAGTCTTACTCATTAAAATAGAGCTGACAGCCATTTTGATATCTGCTGTTTCATCAATGACAGCCGGCGTATTTCCTGCGCCGACACCTAAAGCCGGTTTACCGGAAGAATAAGCAGATTTAACCATGCCCGGACCGCCGGTAGCCAAAATGCAGTCAATTTTCGGGTGTTTCATTAATTCCTGTGTGCGTAAAATTGTCGGTTCGTCAATCCAACCGATAATATTTTCCGGAGCACCTGCTTTAACGGCTTCTTCCAAAATCAAACGAGCCGTTTCAACTGTGCATTTTTTAGCGCGCGGGTGCGGAGAAAAGATAATGCCGTTACGAGTCTTTAATGCTATTAATGATTTGAATATAGCCGTAGAAGTTGGGTTCGTTGTCGGAATAACACCTGCTAATACCCCGAGAGGTTCGGCAACTTTAATAATGCCGTTAGCTTTGTCTTCTTCCAAAACGCCGCAAGTTTTGCAATCCTTAAATTTGTTATAAATATATTCGGAAGCAAAATGATTCTTGATAACTTTGTCTTCAACAACGCCCATTCCTGTTTCTTCAGCAGCCATTTTAGCCAGCGGAATACGCAAAGAACTCAGTTTCAAAGCAACTCTGCGAAAAATATGATCCACCTGTTCCTGAGAATAGGTCGCATAAATTTTCTGAGCTTCGCTGACTTTGTTGACCAGCTCATCAATGTATTGCTGTTCTTGTAAAGTCTCATCCACTTCGACAGGATTCTTATCTTGTTTTTTTAATGCCATTTACTCATCTCCAGTCAATTTAATTTAAATTCCTAATTATTTTAACGAAAATTGTTTAATTATTTATTTCTAAAACAGGCTGACGGTTAATTATTTAAAAACAAAATTTTACACCGCAGGCTTGACCGAAAACCTTAAAAATGCTATACTATATAAAGGAATAGATGGTGCAATCATGCAGAATATCAGTTTTTTATATATCCGTTTTCAACCGAAGGCAGTATGTATCTATAGTGTTGACAGCCCGTCCTTGTTTAAGGACGGGGGCTTGAACCTATTGGATTAACAGCTTTCAGGTGGATTATGCAGAATGGAAAATTTGATATTGTCAACGGAAAAACGAAACCTCTTTTTTTAAGATACTGTATCCCGAATATTTTGGGAATATTAGCGTTGTCTTCAGCGCAGCTTATTGATGCTTTCTTTATCGGAAATTATGCCGGATCGACGGCTTTGGCCGCAATTAATATTGTCTTGCCGGTTTTCTCTTTGTTAATGGGCGTGGGGATTATGCTCTGCACAGGCGGAAGCGTAATCTGCGCGAAGTTTATCGGTGAAAAAAACTACTTTAACGCCTCAACAATTTTCAGTAAGGTCATTATCAGCAGTGCGATTCTGAGTGCCTTAGTTACCCTGTGCGGCGTTATGATGCCGCGGCAGATTGTGGCCTTCCTCGGTGCTAATGAGGAGCTAATAGGTTTGTCTGCCGAATATCTGCAATATGTTTCGGCTTTCTTTGTTTGCTTTCTCGGGGCATATACGCTTTCCGTTTTCGCCCGTGTGGAACAACGCCCGCTACTGGCGTTCGGAGCGATATTGTTCGGTGTATTTGTTAACGTCATATTAGACTGGCTGTTTATTTTCAAATTCCATTGGGGCGTAAGAGGTGCCGCCGTGGCAACGGGATTATCGCAATCCATCACGTTTTTCATCATTTTCACGCATTTCTTTTCCAAGCATTCGGGATTGAAATTATATTTCCGCGGTATGGGTCATTGGGGCGATTTGCTCAGAGCCTGTTATAACGGTATTTCTGAACTGGCAAATGAGTTTTCCATTGGTATTACAACTTTAATCTTTAATCTGATAATGATAAGACAGATGGGAACGGTAGGCGTCGCGGCTTATACTGTCATCAACTATGCCCTGTTGTTCGGAACATTATTGGCCTACGGTATCGGCGATTCCATCGTTCCTTTAATCAGCACGAATTACGGTGCGAAAAAATCTTCCCGCATTGCCGGATTCTTAAGATTATCATTAGTCAGCGGTGCAAGTTTCAGCGTGTTAATCTTTTTCTGGCTGATGTTTGCGCCGGAAATGGTGGTTAATTTCTTCCTGAACGAGCAAGATTGGGAAACGAAAACCTTGGCTCTGGAATTTATTGATTTACTGAAATGGGCGTTTCTGTTCAGCTCTGTCAGTATTATCCTTTCCTCTTACTTTACGGCTATCGAAAAACCTTTGGAATCAACAATTGTGGCTCTGTCCCGCAGTCTGATTTTTCCGGTGCTGTTCTTAATGCTGATGCCAAGGCTTTTCTCCTTGGAAGGTGTGTTTATCAGTATTCCTTTAGCCGAACTGGCCACCGTTGTCATAGCTCTGACTTTGCTGCGCCGCAACGAACCGCGGGATTTAGTTTTGGCTGATTAATTCTATTAAGGACTTCTTCAGAAATCTTTGTTATCTTTACAATTAACAAAGGAGTTTGAAATGAAGTTATATATTTTTCGCCACGGACAAACAAATGGTAATGTTAATAATATTGTGCAAGGGGCAGGGGTTGATATTGAGTTAAATGATACCGGCCGGGCGCAGGCTAAAGAACTTGCTGAAAAAATGAAAAATGAACGGTTGGATGTTGTTTATGCCAGCCAGATGAAACGTGCGCAGGAAACCGCGCGGATTGTGTCTCGTAATGAGATACCTGTTATTGTCATTCCCGGATTAGAAGAAGTTCACTTTGGTGAAGCCGAAGGAATGTATTCTGAAGAAGCTCATCAAAAATATGCTGATATCTTCAATATTATTCATAATACCTCTGCGCCCAATTGGATGGATGTCTGTGTGCCCGGCGGCGAAAGCGTCAGAGAATCTTTGGAGCGTGGAAAAAAAGCTCTTGAACGTATCATTTCCGAAAGTAAAGAATACGGTTATGAAAAAGTCGGTGTTGCCACCCATGGAGCCTTAATGTTCAACCTCTATCAGGATATGTTCGGTAAAGAATATAAATTCAATAACTGCGAATATTTTGTGATTGAAGCCTAAAGCTTCCAATCGAACACCTTTCCTTCAGCCTTCTCCATGCGGAGAGGGCTGTATTAATAAGCAATAACCGGCCTGACGCCGTTAAAGTTATCGTACTTACCGTAGTCGTTCCTGCATCCATCATACATACCGAACCTCCACGCACTACCCATATTATACTCGGTAGATGACAATAATACTTGCCCCCTGCAATCTAGCACTATTGCCTTTCAAAAGCGTCAAGGAGGCTTTTATTTGTGTTTCTTGTAAATAAATATTCTGCAAATCTCTTATGCAGGGTAAAAACCATTGGGTCGTCTTACAGAAATCTTTCGTACAGTCGTTTGGGCTGATAGCTGTTCGTTGCAGTTGCAGCATAAGTCGTTCCGTTACAGGTGCTGGCTAATATTGCATCCGTATTTAGCCGGCCGTCTGTACCGCAAGAAATTGACGTTAAATCCTTCCCTTGTGAGATTTTACTTGTATCGCAATTTTCTAATCCCGGCGTATCGCAATAATTACTTGCCCCCAAACGCTGTTCAGCATGACAGTGGTTGGCTACCCGCGCCTCAGGAACAGTTTCCGTTCCCAAGGCTGGGCAATTCCGGTATCCGGCTTAGAAGGCGTAAGTCAAACCGGCATTGACAGAGTAGGTGCTATCGTCTTCAATAAAGCGGCTGCCCTCGAGATAGAAGTTAAATCTGCCGCGTTTATAGTCAAAGCGTGTTGCCAAAACAGCTCTGTTTCGCTGAGTTTCATAACCGTTCATATGATATTGTCCCAATAGTCCGACCACGCCGGCATTGGCAGCCTGATATGGGTTAGCAAACTCATGATAATAGGTGCCGCCCAGACGGATATTCAGTTCATCATCACCAAACGGAGTAAATTGTCTCTTGGCATAAAGTCCCAGACCGCCTTCAACAGAAATGTTATTATTGGCTTCAACCCTGATATTTTCTTTTGTGCGATTTTGATACATACCGAGAATATTAAATTCAGCGACCGGTTCCAAAGTTACAATATCCATATCAATATCATGACAAGCTTCATTACTGATGCCGTAATAATAATTTCTGGTGTCAGCCTTATATTCCGTTCCTTGGTCAAAACGCTTATATTCACCCCAGCCCATGCCGATTTTAGGCATAGAAAGCAACTTGGTGTTTTCAGTCTCAAACATGAGAGGGGCCATAATCTGGGCCATGATTTCCTTACGTTCCGAACCATTGTCATAATCACTGTCATACTTAGTGACTGCTGCGCCGATACCGTAACGGATGTTCGGCGAGGTCTGCTTGTCAAAAACGGCATAAGCAGTATGAGCTTCATCCTTATAACCTGTTAAACCATTATATCCGTCTTGCTCACGATCAAAATAATCATAACCGACAGTGGTGCGGAAAGCCTGCGTATCTGTATTGTTAAAGACCGCATTATTTACCTGCCGATTGACATTGCGCATAACATCCATATTCTGCTTGGTGAAATTTGGAATTAAATCTAATCCCAGACCACTGTAAACAGCATAATCAAAAGCTTCCGTGCTGTCTGCGGTCATAAGCGGATTATAGATATTATTGCGCAAAGCATAATTTTGCTCCAGATACGCAGCCTGAGAGGCATTATCCACCAGATTATAGAAAGAAACTCTGCGATAAATGACATCTTGGCTGTCTTGCGGAGCAGAGGGGGCTTCTGCCTTATCTTCAGAATTTTCTGCGGCTGCACTCTGTTGATTGTCGGATGGGCCGCTGGCTGCCAGTGAAACCTTCCACATCGGTGATGCGGATTGCAAATTAACATCAACAGTTGCCGCTGTTAAAGCACGTTCATTAACATATACATCTTTTTGTCCTTGGGCAACCATCGCATCATCTCCCATGGCATATAATGTACCGCTGATTTC
Organism: uncultured Azospirillum sp.; assembly: GCA_947383875.1. The sequence goes on from CANDEX010000008.1 coordinate 10,997, forward strand.
ATCTCCGGCTTCCATATGTCCGGTAGAACCAAGCATGACACGTCCTGCACCCATATCATCCATACGGAAAGATGCTGCTGTAGCCATAGTACCGCTGTTTATCAACTGAGAACCGGCCTCCATATAGATGAAGCGTTTATTCGCGCAGCTGTTTGTTCCGTCTTCACAGATATTGACCGCTCCGGCAGACGGATTTCCGGTAATCGTACCGGTATGAGTATTTCCTCCGGTAAACACGATTTTACCTGAAGCATTGTTATACAGATTTGAACCGCTGCCAATATAAATACCTGTACCGGTTGAGCCCGCAGCCATGTTAATTGTGCCGGCATTTTCAACCGAACCACCGTTGACGGCTTTCATTCCGACAGCGGAAGCTGAAGTTGTGGTGACATTAATGACACCGCGATTAACAGCCTGAGCTTTTGAACCATCCGCTAACATACCGATACCGTTAGCTCCGCTGACATTGATGATGCCGCCGGCAGCATTGGTAACTGTTGTTGTGACGCTGGAAGAGGTTGCAGTCATGCCTTTGCCGTTGGTTCCTGTTGTGTTAATCGTGCCGCTGTTTGTTGCCTTAGCACCGGAAGATGCCGTGGCGTAAGCAGCAATTCCCGCACCGTTTGAAGCGGTAATGATACCACTGTTATTGGCCGTTGCGCCATTCGTTTGCAATGCTGCTCCTGAACCGGAATAAGATATGGTTCCTTGATTGTTGACCGTACCGGTACCCTCAGCCAGCATAACATAAGCAGACGAAGCAGAGGTATTAATTTTGCCGCTGCTGCCGTTAGTGGCCGTACCGCCGTTAGCATAGATTGCTGCTGTATTGGCCGCCGTGGCATTGATTGTGCCGTTATTAAGAATATTACCGCCGCTGACGGTCATGGCTTTAGCACCGGAGCCCGTGACGGTAATTATTCCGTTGTTGTTATTGGTTGCTGTTCCGCCGGAAGCATTCATACCGATACCGTTAGCTCCTGAGACGGTGATAGTGCTGTTGTTGACCGCTTGTCCTGAGGTTGTTGTATCCATACCCAAAGAATTTCCGGCAATGGTAATGGTTCCGTTATTGGTTGCGGTGCCTCCGGAAGCTTTCATGCCTACAGAATTAGTTGCGGTCGATAAGAGTTCTATCACTCCTTCATTTACGGCATTGCCGCTATTGACCAATACAGCATTCAGTCCGCTGCTGTTAATATTGATTTTTCCGATATTTCTGCCGCTGCCGCTGTCAACCTTAATAGCTGCTTCACCACTGTTAAAATCAATAGTGCCGCCGGCAGCATTGATGACTGTTCCTCCGTGAGCATAAAGTCCGACGGCATTAGCTCCGTTGAGTGTTAATAGCGCAACATTGGAAGCTGTCCCTGAATTAGCTTGTAATCCGATGTTGTTTGAATTGATGACTTCTAAATCAGCAGAGTTGGTGACCGTACCGCCATCAGCCAACAAACCGATAGTTCCTTGGCTGGTAAATTTGATAACGCCCTGATTGTTTCCGCTGCCGCTGTGAACGTAAATACCTACGTTATTTTCCGTCATCAAATCAATAATTCCGTTCGTATCGTTAATCACGCTGCCTCCGGCCGCATGCATACCCCATGCTCCGTTTCCGCTGACTGAAATTGTTCCGTTATTGGTTGCAGTGCCAATCGTGGCTTTCATGCCTGAACTACCGTTATTTGTATTTGAAACGGTAATTGTTCCTTTATTTTCGGCTTTGCCGGAACCTGCAGCCCAGATGCCTGTTGCGCCATCACCGCTGACAGTGATAGATGAAAGATTAAGATTTTGAACAGTCCCGTTCCCTGTGAGCTTCATTCCGGCAGCATAGTTTCCTGTTACGTCAATAGCACCTTCTATATAATGGTCACCATATACGGGATTACCGTCATCATCAGTGATAATTTCACCATCTTCATTTGTTTGAGGAGCTTGAATAACTTTACCATTGATTGCGGTTCCGTTTTCCGCCGCCATGCCGACAGCGTTGGTACCACTGACTTTAATGGCCGGATTATATGCTTCATCGGAATTATTAGCAAGGTTTTCAGCAAAACCTCCGGCAACATACATTGCATAAGAATTATTGCCTTCTGCAGTCATTATACCGGTATTTTGAACATTTCCGTCTTCTACATATATACCGACAGCACTATCTCCTTTGGTGATAATTTTTTGTCCGCTAGGGTTATTTACACTTCCGCCTGAGATTAATTTTACTCCCTTAGCATTATTGCCGGAAACGGTAATTGTGCCAAAATTATTAAGAGACCCACCGGATATAATACCAGTACTTCCTGTTCCGGAGGCGGTAATAGAACCTGAGTGTGTGATCGTTCCGTTGCTGGAAATACCGGTGCCGTTATCGCCGGAAACGGTAATTGTTCCTGCGTTGGTGACTGAACCGCTGGTTTGACGGATGCCATAACCACTACCGTTGACGTTAATTCGAGCCGAAACGTTATTAGTGATATCGGCCGCATCGGCAAAAATACCGCTGCCGGAACCATTTATTGTAATCAAGTTGTTATTGGTAATTGAATGCATCATCCCGGCGGCTGTTGAAGCACCTTTGGCATTAATAGCATCGCCGCTGCCGTTAATGATAATTGTACCGCTATTAACAACAGAAGCAGCTTCAGCTCCAGATGTTGCTCCCATAACCACTCGAATGCCGTCAGCACTGCTGTCTGCAGAGGTGGTAATTGTTGCGCCGGCTTTATTATTAACAACAGCTCCGGTCGCTTCAATAGCCGCGCTGCCGCCGTTCATGGTAATCGTGCCCTCATTATTGACTGTGCCGCCGTTGTTGGCTGCAATCGCTTTTGAGCCATTACCGCTGACATTTATTTTACCTTGGTTGGTTATGCTGGCGGATGTATCGTTAGAAGCCAGAGTCATAGCGTTAGAATTACTGCCGTTGACGTTAATGACACCTGTTGATGTATTGGTAACGGTTCCGTTTGCGGTTTCGCTCATATAAATACCATGAGAATTATCGCTTCCGGTACCAATGGTTAATGTGCCGTTGTTGGTTGCGTTACCGCTGCCGCTGGTATAAATGATAAAACCGTTGCTGCCGTTCAAGTCTATATTTTTGTTATTGGTAACACTGGAATTGTCTCCGACACGGATAAGCTGAGAACCGGAAGACCCGACGGTAACGTTACCGTTATTAATAAAGTTCCCTTCATCGGTATCTGTAGTGGTAAACAATTCGTAGTCTTGAGCATTAATGACAATATCTCCCAGATTGATGGCCGTACCATCATTGCTGGTTCTGAAAATTGTACCACCGTTACCGTTCATGGTAATGGTTCCGTCGGCTGAATTGATAACAGTTCCTCCGTCTGCAAACATACCGGTAGCATTTGCGCCGTTCATGTTAATTTGCCCGGCATTAAGAGCTGTTGTATCACTTTTTGCCGTCATGCCGATACCGTTAATTCCACCGGAAATCGTACCATTGTTGTTGACGCCGACATTAATGACACCATAGTTTTCCGCTTTGCTGCCGGAGCTCTCCATACCGGTGGAGTTATTCCCGTGAAGATTAATGACAGCCCCTGCAAAGTTAGTGATGCTTCCTTCTCCCGAACCGGCATCAAAAATACCATATCCGTTGTCCGAGCGCATATCAATTTGATTATGATTGATACCGTTACCGCCATTGACGTAAATACCATAAGTCGCATCATTGGTTGTGCTGCCGGTAATATCAATTTTACCGAAATTTTTGGCTGTTCCGTCTTCCATAGCCATGCCGTAAGAACTTTCCAAAACCGGGGTTCCGGTAATAATAATAGTGGCATTTTCCTGATTGAAGGATTCGCCGCTTTCCCCTTTAATGCCGTATCCGCCGTTTGTCAGTGAAATATCACCGTTGTTTGTCAGTGTTCCGGTGGTGGATGCCATGCCATAACCATACATCTGATTAATGGTAATCATATTATTATTGGTCGCCTGTCCGTCACCGATGGACATTCCGTAACCATTCTCTTTGCTGGATGCATAATTATAACCGTTTAAGGTGATAATTCCGTTGTTGTCAATCTGAGCACGTTCGCCACCGGCTGAAATCATCCCAAAGTTTTCCGTACTGTTACGATTACTGGTCAGAGTAACAATTCCGTTATTAACCGCCGTACCGTTTTCTTCCACGGAAATACCCGTAGAGTTGGCACCGGTAAGTGACACTGAGCCGTTATTAATGACACTGCTGCCACTTGCGATACCTGTTGATGCCGTACCATCAGTAATAATAACTTTACCGTTATTGGTAACCTGTCCGGAAGTTGACTGAATACCCGTACCGCTGATAACGGTTATCTCACCGGTATCTGTATTGAGAATAGCACCGCTTTCCGAAGCCATACCCGTGCTTCCGCGACCATTCAAGGTAATTTTTCCTGAATTGGTGTTAGAGCCGCTGGTTGTGTATGTTCCAGTTGCTTTGCGAACAGAAGAAATGTTGCCTGAGTTATTGACGGTTGTTGCATTAGCCCCGTAAATACCGTAAGAGTCAAGTTCTCCTGATAACAGAACATTCAAATTAATGTCGCCGCTGTTAAGAACTTTTCCGTTTTGAGCCTGAATACCATATGAAGATACGGCGGTTGTGTTAAGACCATTAATATTAATGGTTCCGTTTTGGTTGTTGACCGTGCCGTCTTCAATAAACATACCGCTTGAACCGTTAGCGTTGTTAATTGTGATGGTTCCTTCGTTTTGCAACGAGGCCGTGCTGGCATTATATATGACTCCATCGCCGGAAGAAGTGTTTTTCTTTATTGCCATACCATCACCGCCGTTGTTAAGCGTAATTTTTCCGGTATTAGAACCGCTTCCGGCATTTATTTGCAATCCGGTGCCTTTGTCACCCAAAACAATAGAACCGTTATTGACAACTGTTCCGCCATGTCTGGTGGCCATACCGAAACCGTCAACGCTGTTGACCATAATTGTTCCTGATGCGGAATTAACAATTGTCGGATTCAAAGTATTGAATTCAGAGTTTGTTCCTTCACCGCGGACACCGAGCATCCCATATCCGCCGATACCGCCGTTGATTGTAATATTTTTGTTATTGGAAATTGTTCCGCCATGAACCGATAACATTCCGGCATGAGAATTTTCGATTCCTGTTGCACTTTCAGGGGCAATAGTCAGATTAATGTTGCCATTGTTGGCAGCGGTGGTGTGTGCATCCGAACGAATACCAATAATTCCCCCGGTTCCGTCATATAGGTTGCTTTGGGTGGCGTCATAAGTTCCCGTATCGCCCAGATTGACATTTAAATCAATATCGCCATAGTTGGCCATATCAATAAATCCGGTGCGGCGTAAAAGTTTTGTCCCTTCTAAAAAGGCCTTCTCAAGGAAGCTGCCCATACCGATGAGCGAATTGGAAATTGTTTTACCTGCTGCAGCGGTGGCACTCAACTCAATTTTTCCGTTATTAGTCAGTTGGGTAGGGATGGAACCTGCCGGATTAGCCACCTGATTAATCAGTCGTCCCTGCATACCGATAAGTGTACCTGTCGCACTGTCTACAGCAACATTTCCGGTAATCTTTCCGTCATTAATAGCTGTTGATGATGTATCCACATACATTCCGTTAATTTGATCCGTTGGCGCAGCTCCTTGGAAAGCAATATCAATATTTCCGTTATTACGCACCAAAGAGCGGTCGCTGCCGACCATTCCCAAACTGCCGTTGCGTGCAATTATTTTCAGGGTGTTGTTGTTAATGGCATTGGCATTATGCAGAGCCGCCATGCCGACAGTATTGTTTAACAGAGTAATCGTTGTGCCAACTTCGGTTCCTGTCAAAGGAATTTGCCCGTTGACAACCTGATTTCCGTCAATGGCTTTCATTCCGACTTGCAAATATTTACTGTAATCCAATACGGAGTCGTTAAAATTGATGGCATCTGTCAGATTTTGTTTGCTGCCGTTCTGAAGTGTAATCTGCGAATCATTGTTTAAGATAAAATCAGTTGTGTTTAAACCATTTGTAATTTTAACCGGAACATAAGGGTTTGTAACCGGATCAGAAGGAGACAGAGTTCCTGCAAAAGCAGCCAGACTGTCATCTGTCGGTTTAAAAGTATTGTCATTGTTATTAGGCGGAAAATAATAAGCTTTCTTTTTCTTTTTACCGCCGCTGCTTAAAACCAAAGCAGTAATTCCGCCCGCCAGCAGCAAACCGCCGACAATCCATGTTGTTGTCGAGAAGATAAATTCCCCGTCAGCAAATTCTTTATAAGCATCACGCGGAGTCGCCGTAATAGGCTGTACCCGACTGGAATTCATAAAATAATCATACTGCTCTGTCGGAATATTCTGAATGCAGGGGTGGCGGGTATTTGCACCAGAGGCATGAAAAGCGTTATAGGCAGTGTAATTATTTTGATAGATTGAATGACATAAGCCGGTATTGCCGTAACGATCTGTTGCATCAATATTCAATCCGCGCTGAACGGCTGCTCTGAGGGCGCGTACATTACCTTGTGCAGCCAAGCTGTACATTTGAGACAGGCTGATAGGCGGCATTGGCGCAGCAACGGCGGAAACCGTTGAGGCAATGTAGAAAGACACAATTGTCAGATATGTAACAATGCTCCTGAAATTGAAAATTTTAAAAGTCATCAATCTGCTACCATGGTTAAAAAATATATGTCGACAAGGTATTGTTAACCAAAGGAGAGTTGTTCGTCAATCAGCCTGCAAAGTTATACCACGTTTTTTAACGTTTTTTTAAGAAAGTTGTTTTTTGAGATAAAAATCCGTTGCTTATGCAAATAATTTTGAGTAGTTTTTTATAAAATAACGAATAAGGATAAAACGATATGAAACTGGCTTCAAAATTATCCGATTGGCAAAAAAATCAATTAATTACTGCAGACCAACGGCTGAAAATACTGGAATATGAAAACAATGTCAGACGTCCGATGCTTTTGTATTCTCTGTTATTTTTAAGTGCGTTTTGTCTCGGAATAGGTTTTATTTCTGTCATAGCCGCTAATTGGGAGGCAATTCCCGCCGTTGTCAAGCAGCTTGTTGATATTCTGTTGTTGATTCTGACAGCTTGGGGAATAAGCACAGCGCGGAACCAAAATAAAAACTTACTCTCGGAAGGCCTGATAATCCTTTATGCTTTACTGATTATGGCATCAATAGGTTTGACCGGACAGATATATCATTTGCCGGCGAAAGGCTTATCTGCCGTCCTGTTTTGGTCTGTATTGTCTTTTCCACTGCTCTTTTTATGCGTTAAACCGTTTTTTCCGGGGATATGGATAGGGGGCTTCTTTGGAGCATTATATGATTATCTTTATGGGCATGTGTGGTTTTACCAGCTGGTGAACAAGCTGTTTGCAGATAACCATAATTACGGGATGTGGCTGTTACTTTGGTCAATGACGGTTTTGGGCCGCTTGCTAAATAAAACACGGAGATTGGCTTGGCAGCAGGCATGGCACTGGTGGACTGTTACGGCTTTTATTTTTTGCACAATGATTATGGATATGTTTAGTGTCAGTCTGTTGTCACTCAATTCTCAAACACTGGAATGGTATTATTGGGGAGGCGCAGTATTCCTTTTAGGGAGCTTATGGTTATCGGATACCACGAAATCTTATTGGACAGCCAATGCTTCTTTGACCGTAATACTGGCTTATGCAGTGTTGTCAGCAGCCGCACCGGCACTGGAAGATGTGGCATCAGCTGTAATGATTATTGCTTTACTGGGTATTGTAAGTAAATATGCCTATGACACCCGTCAAAATCGCTTATTTAATTTTACCTCGATTTTAATAGCACTGCGATTGTTCGGAATTTATCTTGAGGTCTTTGGTTCCTTATTGTCAACCGGCACGGGACTTATTCTGTCCGGTTTAATCTTCATGGGATTAGCCGTATTTTGGCAAAAAATGCGTTTTCGGTTGTTTCCGAAAATAGAGGAGGAAAGCAATGTTTAGAAACAATTTTGTCCGCATAGTCTTGGCATGGCCGATTGTTATTCTGGCTGTTTGGATATTAGGATTGGAATATCGCAGCAATGCTGCCAGCAGGGTTATGGTAACCGTTGAAGGTTATGATCCTCGCAGTTTGATTTCTGGGCATTATTTGCAGCTGCGTATTAATTGGGAAGATACAGATTGCCTGCAATTTCCGAAAAAAAATTGCCCCCAAGAGCTTTTTGAAAAGATTTACCGCTTTTATCTTCCTGAAACTGATGCGGTAGAAATGGAGCGTTTGATTATCAAAAAACGCCCGTTAATGCAGTTAGAATTTGCCCTTGGGGATAATAAACCGCTTATCCGTGAATTGTTTATTGAAAAACAATTATGGTCAGATTGGTACCGTCAACAAAAAGTATCCCCAAAATAGCAGCTTCGTTACTCATAAGAAGAAGCCTGACAGTTTTATCTGTCAGGCTTCTTGTGTCTCGGCAAAATTTTTTTGTCGGGAACATCTTATCGCGCATAACTCTCTCTATTATGTGCTGATATAAAAGATAATCATTAACGGATAAATTTAAATCCCTCAGTTGAAAGTAATAAAAACTTGAAAAAGCGGTGTTGACGATATAATCTTATAGCATAATAAAAAGGAAACAGCCATGTCCCGACCCTTAGCCTTAGTTTCAGACTTTGACGGAACCATTACAGCCGATGATTTCTTTACTTTGGCCGCCGAACGCTATTTTGATGAAAAAATGCTGGCACCTTGGCGAGCTTATCAGTCCGGAGAGAAAAAACATTTTGATGCATTGAATGAGATGTTTCGGCAGCTGAAGCATCTGCCTGATTTGGAAGAGTTTACCAAAAATATTCCTATAGATTCCTGTTTTTCAGAAACCGCTCGTTTCTGTCATGAAAAACATATTCCTCTTTATATTTGTTCCGCCGGCTGTGATTGGTATATTAAATTGCTTATCGGTAATATTATTCGAGAAAATCAAATATGTTTGGTAACAAACCATTGTGAGTATAGTCTTCAAACCGGCCTGGTTATGCAACGCCTGCCGAAAAATCATCCCTGCTATGATGACGAAATAGGCGTATCAAAAACCGAAGTTGTTCGGCAGTTAAAAGAGCAAGGGTTTCATGTTATTTTTGCCGGAGACGGTAAGCCGGATATTCATCCGGCGCGAGAAGCAGATGTCATCTTTGCTAAGAAAAAATTGTTGCAGCTTTGTCTGAAAGAAAATATTCCGACCCAACCGTTTCAATCTTTTGCTGATATTCACCGTTATTTAAAGGAGAGTTAAGATGTTTTACGCGCCTTATCCCAATAAACAGATTAATATTCCCTATCTTTTGAAAATAGGTAGTGGCAAGGTGAAAAAAATCGGAAAATATCTGGCTGATAAAAACCTGTCAAATGCGGCGATTTTCTGGAGTGAAGGCATTCAGCAACTTCTATCCGATCGTTTGTTGCCGGGGTTAAATGAAAATAATGTCAGGATTGTTTATGAACAGGATGTCCGCTTTATCAATATTGAAGAAATAACCAAAATAACCTTTAATCTCCCCAAAATGACGGATGTTATCATTGGTATCGGTGGCGGCAAGGCACTTGACTTTGCTAAATTTAGTGCTCATTTGCTGCGCTTGCCATTTATTTCTGTTCCGACCTCAACCTCAAATGATGGCTTTTGCAGTCCTAATTCTTCACTGATAGTTGACGGCAAGCGTAAAACCGTTAAAGCCAGTATACCGTTTGGCGTAGTGGCGGATTTGGATGTTATTAAAGAATCTCCGCAAATATGTCTGTATTCGGGAGTAGGGGACATGGTTTCCAAAATCACAGCTCTGTATGATTGGAAACAGGCAGCGGAAAAAGGCCTTGATCGTTATAATGACTTTGCTTCGCTGATGTCATACAACTCACTGACATTGCTTTTTAATAAGCATAGCACCAATATTAATGAAACTTCTTTTCAGCGCAGTTTGGTTAATTCTCTTCTCACCAGTGGTATAGCAATGGAGATTGCCGGCAGCTCACGTCCGGCAAGTGGTTCTGAACACCTGATATCCCATGGTTTGGATGCCGTTTCCCGTCGTCCGCGAATGCATGGATTGCAAGTTGGTGTCGCCACATATCTTTGTGCTCTGTTACAAAACAATCCGAGTACTTCATATGTTCGGGATATTTTGTCAGCAACGGGATTTTTTAATTACATCAAGCAAGACCCGCTCAGCAAAGATGATTTTATTAAAGCTTTGCAAACGGCACCGACAGTCAAGGCGAATTTTTACACAATATTGAGTGAGCCGAACAGCTTTGCTCGAGCATTACAATTCATCGATAAAGATCCGATTTTAAATCAGATTATCCGATATTAATTATTTTAACAGGTTTAAAAGGTTAAAGTAGCGATTTAATAAAGCATCGTAAGACTTTAGTTTTTCTTTGAAAATATTGTATAGGGATTCATAGTACCAAATTTGTTTATCTTTAGGGCTGTGAAAATAATGCCACATCAAATCCCCGTCAGCCTCTAATCCGCAGACCATGGAAGTCATGTTGGAAATCTTATCAGTGCAGATAAGCAATAAGCCGTCAGTATCATTGGTTTCGCGAGCGTAATTGATTGTTTCCTGCTTACGTTCGCTCCATGGCGCATCTTTATTACTTTCATTATCCGCCATAATGATTCGTATTACATCATCTCCCTGCTTGTCTGAAAACAAAGCTTTGATATCATCAGCGGTCTGTGTCGTATCTTCAATAATATCGTGCAGAATTCCCGCGATAACGGTATTTTCGCTTAAGTTGTTGTCCAGCATAATTCCGGCAACATGATAAACATGTGAAACATAAGGAGAACCATCCAGCTTGCGATTTTGTCCGCGATGTGCTTCCAAAGCAAATTCTCCGGCCTTGATTATTGATGGTGTCAAGGCGTCTTTATATCTTTCCTGAAATTGCAGCCATAGTGTTTGTGCTGCTTGATGATTATAATCCATGTGTCATCCTTTAATTAAAATCTGCCAGGGGCGGGAGGTTTCCGTTTTATTTTCAAACAGCAAATCCGCCATATAACGGCAAATAGGTGTAATGCCGTATTCTTGATGAATTTTTTGATGTCCGGCTGCGGCAATTTTCATTCTAAGATGAGGGTTATTCTTGTAGAAAGCCAGTTTATCAAAAAACTCCTCTGGTGTTTCATAAAATACCGCCTCATGGTCAGTAAACAAATCTTGAAAGCCGTTGCGTTTATCTAAAAATGCTAATTGTCCGTTGGCCATTCCGTGAACCATCCGGTCTGAACTGTATAAATAAATATCATTTAATCTGCTTAAATTAAACCCCATGGCAGCTTCGCCTAAAGCACGGATATAAGCATAGCCGTTCAAAGCCGGGGCGTTTTTTATGCCGGCAAGTTTCCATCTAAAATCCGGAATACGGCGGGATGCTTCATCAATAAGTTCATCAACTTCTTCATCTTGTCCGCAGAATTGTCTTTTTCCGGTATTCGCGCAAAGCATCATATCATAGGGCAGAGTCTCCACCTCAAAGGCACGTCCGGTTTCAATACTGTCATCTGCAATATTCGGCAGATAACCGACAGTTTTTCCGGGGCGTGAAAATTGTTGCAACAACTTCTTGTCACCCGTAGTAATCATGGTTAAATCCACCGCATCAAGTCGAGAGGTTAATGCCTTAATATTACGTTCGGCATATCCCGGAACAATCCAGTCGCAACTCCATTGCATGATTTTAATCTGCGGAAACAGTTTTTTTATTTCCAGCAGTGTTTCTGTCCGGATTAAATCGGCATGTCCGATGACAATAGCATCCGGTTCGGTCATTTTACAGTAATTAATCAAATGCTTATTGAGGCGGTTTTGTCCGATAAAGTTCATGTGACCGAAACCAAACATCCTGCACAAATCACGATCCGGATAGTTCAGAACGGAATAACCGGCGCGAATAAATCCGTTAGAAATCTTGAAAGGAAAACCAACTTGAAAACATCCTTTCAGGCGGAGAAGATTAAAGTTTGAAACGTGGATAATTTTTTTCATTGGTAGCCTTATTTTTGAAATAACTGTTTAAACCACAGGTTAAACCTGGCAATAACTTTAAACACCGGATGCAGAAAGCGTGGTGCTTGTCCGGCTGCCGAAAACATCACCGAAACACGCTGAATGCGGCAGTCAATAGCTACACCCATACGGTGATGACCTTGGTTGAGCGTATCCTGAATACCCAAATTACGACAGAGCATAATATCCAAGGGAAAACGGTCATCATAACCATTTTGGCTCATGCTGTTTTTAAGCTGTTGATACATTTTCTTGCGCTCTTCTTCCGGCATTTTGTACTTAGGATTAGAGAACTGATAAGCGTTTTCCGGTGTTCGGAAATTGCGTTCGATTTTCAATCTGCGAATTTCGAAAGGATTAATGTGATAAATGTGGCTGGAATAAGCCTTGTATTTGTAACGCAAAACGCGGATTAACGGAGAAATGAAATTCCAACGTCCGATACGAGAAACAAAAGCAATTCGTACAGGAATAAACTCAGAACCGGAGGTTATGGCTTTTTCTACAAATTCCCGCCCCTTAAGTAAGGTATCATAAATCACGGGTTTTGAAGCATCATATATATCTTTTTCACCGATGAGAACTACCACATCATCAGGACTGTCAGCCGTAAAATCAGTTGGACTGTCGGCAAGAACAGCCAAATCCTGTGGATCAAGATGATAAATTTCTGATGAATAACAAATTCTCTGCATTAACTTCTCCTGCTCATATTGATACAGCAGTTTCTGCCAATAATCAAATAAAAATCCGGTGCTCTCCACAAGTCTTGACGGAGTGTCTAAACCGAACAGTTATATTGAATGATTGTTTTTTACTCTTAAATTCGAATCATAATCAATCAGATAAATTCAGGAGGAGGGAGCCGTGAGCGAAAAAGGCGGTGATACGCTGTTTCATTTGGCAAAAGGATATTATCTTACCCGAGTTATGGGAAAAGAGTTTATGTTTATTCTGCGTGACAGACACGAAGAACCTTTGGTCGTTTTGGAAATGTATCAGGATAAAATTTCATCTGTTCGACCGTATCATGCCGCGGAATCCGACAAAAATTATCTTTCGGTTTTGCAAAAATTTGTAAGGCAATACAATCTTCGTCTGACACAGGATGCTGCGGCGGCATTGTCTTTGTCTGTTGTGATTCGAGATGGAAAAGAAGAATATTTTTCTCCTTCTGAAATGACATCAAAGCGGTTGAACAGTTTTTTTCAAGGTTATGACACGCTGTCAATCAGTTTTAACCATGTTCACAAACATCGTTTGCTTATCCCTCAGGCATCAAAACCATGTTATTTAAATTTCAGTCGTATTCAGGCCGATAAAGTAGTTGTTAGCGCAAATTCCAAAGCCGAATTGGAGTTCAGAGATAACCTTTGGACAGATACGCTCATTATTGGGGATGGTTTTGAAGGCAGTCTTAATTTCTCTCGGTCAAATTTGTTAAATATCAAACTGGGAGACAGTTGCCGCTGTCATATAAGTTGCGTACGCAGCGGAAAATGTTTTGATTTTTCTGCCGGAGATGTTTATAGTGGTCATCTCGAAATAAGGGATTCCTGTTTCCATCGCCTTAAGACGGGTTACTATTGTTATGCCGTTTTGCAGTTAAGTGACAACTGGGGGAAAAAAGATGTTTATATCGGCGATTCTTTTCGCGGAAGCCTCATAATAGATGCCGGACAAGCGGAAAATATTGATATTGGAGATGATTGTCGCGGGCGAATTGCTGTTCGAGAAAATAATAATCAGGAAAAAATATTTAATTGCTCCAACCCCATTCTTTTGAAGCATGACGACCTCCAACCGGATTCTTTCATCAAACCTTTGCTGAAAAGAGCAAAACATTTCTGGCATAGGCATTTTATGTAATGAAATTGTTTCAGTTTTGTTACAAAAATCTGTTGTGTAGGGAGCTATTTTATGCTATACTGAATTCATACAGATAAATGGATATAATTGTGGTAATGAAGGAGTGGTAAACATGGTAGCTCTGGTTAAGGAAACAAAAGGCGAAATTTTCATTAAACAGATTGAAAAGGCCAAAACCAACAAAGGACGTATCTTTTCACTTTTGTTGGAAACACTTCAGAATGAATACCCTCAGGCAGAAGCTGTCACTATTGTTAATAAAATTAAAAATTTTGACGCACTGGTTAATTATGATGCCAGTTTGGCAAAATTCCAAATTACCCGTAACGGAGATAATATCCGTAAAACAATGGAAGATATCAGCTCTATGAAAGTTCTTGGTAAAGATAACTTCAAATATAAGCAGCTGATGATTAAAAAATTAAATGTCCTGGCATCAATCCATCCGGATGCCAAAACATATGCGGATATTGCTGCGGCAGCATTTATTGCTCAGGGATTTGGAGATGTAAAAGTCTTTAAACGCGAATTTACCAATTATGTTCATAATCTGCATAATGTCAGTACTGTCGGTTGTTGGGATACGGAATGCCTGGCACGGCTTGGTTGTTAATCTTCAATTAATATGCAAACTTCTGTACGGGTCTCCATTATTCATGGAGACCTTTTTTTGAGCTATTGTTATTGGAGTTAGAGTTTACGCTAAATCAAGCATTTGATTGACATGGTTGCAATATCAGTTTATGTTACGCCCAATAAAGGAGGATTTATCATGGGATATTCAATCGGGCAGGTGGCACAAAAAACGGGATTAACCACCCATACTCTGCGTTATTATGAAAAAGAAGGGTTGCTGCCTTTTATTAAGAAAAGCGGTTCCGGTCTTCGCGTTTTTTCTGACGCTGATTTGGATTGGTTGTCACTGATAGAATGCTTGAAAGGCACCGGAATGCCATTGAAAGATATCAAGCAGTATATTGATTGGTTTATTGAAGGGGATGCAACGCTGCAAAAACGTCTGGATATGTTTGTTCGGCAAAAACAGAAATTGGAAGAACAATTATCGCAGCTGCAGAAGCATATGGAAAAAATTAACTACAAAATTGCTTATTATACTGAGATTATAGACGGCGGCAGCGAAGGTGTTTTTGAACGAAATCCTCAGCTGGCAGAAGAAAGAAAACGAATTTACGGCCAATAGCTTTTGATGGTTGGTGATTAGTGTGTAATAAAACTTTAAAAGCCGGCATTATTTGTTATATTAGCGAAAAGTTATTGTCTTGAACAGGGAATTCCCGTAATGATTATCGACATTTTTCTCCTGCTTATCGGAGCCGGTGTTGTTTCCGGTTTATACTGCGGTAAAAGATTCTCAGCTCTCTTGTCTTTTCTGCTGGCTTTTATCGTCGCAGGAACGGCTCTGAAGCTATATCAAAGCTGGCAGCTTGGCTATAGCGATAATTTTACATATGATTGGGTTCATTCCCGCTATTATCCGGTCAAAATACACTTGTTTTCCAATGCGGCACATGATGCGCTTATGCTGCCTTTTTTTATTGTCACCAGTGTGATTTTGCTGTTTAACACCTTTTTACCGTCGGAAGAAAAACGCCAACGCTTGGGCTGTTTGACCTGCTTGAAGCTGGCCGCTCTCACTCTGTTGATTTGCAGTGAAAATGCCATTCAGTTACTGGTCAGTGCCTGTATTATTGATATTTTGGGATTCTATATTATCAATGACAGCCGGGTGCGCCGTAAATATATTTTCTATAATTTGTTGGCTGATATGGGGTTGTTTATGCTGTTTGCCTTATTATGGGGATATATTCATACCATCAAATTGTCAGATTTTTCTCTCTACACCGGCAAAGGAGAACATAAAGATTTGGTTTGCATCCTGCTGTTGCTGTGCTTGTTTATCAAATCTGGTTTATTTATGTTTCAAACCCCGCTGCAAAAATGGAAACGTCTCGGAATGAATCGGATTATGATGTTGTCTTACTTGTCAACACCGATTGCCGGAATCATAATTCTGGATAAAACGGTTGTTTTACTGCCTCTGTCTGGCTATTCTTTGCCGTTGCTTTATATTTTCGGAACGGCATCTGTTCTCTGGGGAATGGCCGGTGTTCTGCTGATGAACGAACTGCGGCGTAATGCTGTTTACTTTAATATGATGTTTTACGGAGCAGTATACTTCTTGTTTGCTCAGGGTTTTCGACTTGAGAATCCTTTATTTTCACTATTGTTGATTTGCGGCTTTTTACTGAACGGCTGCTGGTTGCTGGTGCAAATGGGAGCCTCAAATGAAAATCATATCTCTTCTATGGGAGGATTTATTAGCGGCCTGAAATTGACACTGTGCATTACTTTACTTGTGCTAATCGCTTACGGTCAGACATTACTGAAATTATATCCGGAATATCCTGTCGGTGTTGCCTTGGTCGGAACAGCCTTAATGATTGCAGGCTCAAGTCTTCTCAGCCGAATTTACTTAGGAAAAAGTTGTGCCGATGAGCGGGTGTTGGCGTTGTTGCATAATCCGGGATTTGTTTTTGGCGGAACGCTTGCGACACTGGCTGTTGGGGTAATCTGGATAAATAAGGAATTTTCCCCGGTGCTTTGGGGAATAATGGCCCTGTTTTTGCTTTTGTTTGGAACTGATGCCTTTCGTTTTGTGCGTAAGGCTTATACTGTGGAAGCCATTCAAAAAACAGATATGTTTTCAGGATTTTATCGTATTTTTGTCGTCGGACCTGTTAAAGTTTTGGGGAGAGTTCTCTGGCTGACGGTAGACTTTTTGATAATAGAAAGAACAGTGATAAACTCCCTTCATAGACTGTTGATGATACTCATAAATATTTTTCGGCGGTTGCATACAGACAGTTATTGGTCTTATCTTCTGTTCTTTTTGCTGGGCTTTGTCATGGCAATATTTTGTTGGAAATGGGGGAGATAACAGATGGAAAGTTCACTGACAATTCTCTCGTCGCTTATTGCTGTTCCGTTCATTGGTTTTCTGTTTGCTTTAACAGCAAAAGATGATGATGGCACCCGTGGCCGAAATGTGTTCAGCGTGACAATTTTGTCCCTGATCGCCAACCTTTTCCTGCTTTGGCGGATAGCTGTGAATTTAGAAGTTGATAAATCCGGTTTGCAGTTGGTTGAAAAATTTCATTGGTTGCAAAATCCGCATATTGACTTGGTTTTTGGTATAGATATGTTTTCTGTGTTGGTTATTGCTGCCGTACATATTGCTGTAATAATCGGCTTAGCCGGAGCCAAACAACAGGGGCATTACCGAAAAACCATGTTTGTGATGACCCTTTTGTTTCTCGGGATGTTTAACGGTCTGTTCGTTGCTGCAGATATTTACTCTTTTTATCTCTTTTTTGAGGCCTTGCTGCTGCCGCTGTTTATGCTTATCGGTATGTTCGGTGAGGTTAAAAAGCAGCCGAGTATCCTGCGTTTCTTTATTTATAATTTTATCGGAGCGTTATTTCTGTTTATTGCCACCGCTGTGCTTTATCACTACGAGGGGCGCAGTCTGGGGTTGGAAAAAGTCAGCCGGTTGCATTTGCCGCCGCGGCTTGAACTTTGCGTCTGGGGTGCAATTTTCATTTCATTTCTGTCGCGCATACCTATTTGGCCTTTCCATTATTGGATTTCTTCGGTTAATTCGGCCGTGCGTAATCCGTTAGTCTTCATTATTGTTAATCTGGTGCCGTTGACGGGGGTATATGGTTTTATCCGTTTCTGCCCGCAAACAGTGCCTGATTCTGTAAGTTATTATCTGACCGGACTTGAAATTATTGCCATTATCAGCATGTTGTTTATTGCGCTTATCGGATTGATAAACAAAGATATTCAATATAAAATCTTTGCTTATGGCACGGTTTTTTACATTTTGTTCTTGTTGGGAGCGTTGTTGCCGATTGATAAGATATTGTTGAATATCGGATTTTCATTGTTTGCATTTGTGATTATTTTTGCCGCGGTTGAAGTGCTGACCACCTATTTAAATGAGGAGCAGAATGATAAAGCTGTTGCTCCGCACGGTATCCTTTGTCGTGTTCCCCGGTTGTCCTTAATCTATTCGTTTATGGTTTTAGCCGCGGTCGGGATGCCGTTGTCATCGTTGTTTTTGAATAATTTTGTTATTTTGTCTTATCTTTTCAGCTATAATATCCGTTTAGGAATTCTCATTATGCTTTCGCTGCTTTTTGTTGCTGTGGCTTTGATGCAGGAGCTTTATATTTTTAAAGATGACAGCCGCATAGGTCCGGATACGGCTTGTATTATGGATATTTCAGGCCGAGCATTCGGTTGGATGGTCTCATTGGCAGGATTGCTGCTGATGTCGTTTGTCAACCCGTTGTGGTTTATCGGAGGCTAAAATGTTTGCGCTTTATATCAGTTATCTGCCGGAATTTTTTCTGCTGTTTGGTGCCGTACTGATGTTGCTGGTTTCTTATTTTCGCAGCGGAAACACTCCAAAAACATATTTTACGATAGCAAAATTATGTGTCGGCTTTAGTCTGCTGTCTGCCGTGATTTTTTATAATCAAAGCGCAGAGCCGCAATGGTTTCTTAACAATTCATATACCACGCTGTTTAAAACACTGATTTATGTGTCGGCATTGGCTGCTTTTTACTTGGGATGCAAATGGTTTCTGAATAAAAATCGTTCAAGTTTTGGTTACTATCTGACCGCATTGATTTCTCTCTTGTTTTTGACATTAGCCGTTTCTTCGCGAAATCTGCTGTTGCTGTTCGGATGTTTGCAATTAAGTTTTATATTGAATATTTATTTCATTCGCCTTAGCTCGGATGAAGAGGTTTCCCGTCCGATACTGAAACGGTTTATCTTTGGCGGCATCTTGTCGTCTGTTGCTGCGGGTGCCGGCCTGACGTTGTTTTATATGTCAGGTATACCTTTTGATTGGCCGGGGGCGTATCTTTTTTTTGAGACACAAACTGTGGTTTGGCAATATACGTTGGCCGCATTACTTCTTCTTATACCGTTATTGTATATGTTGGGAGCTGCTCCGTTTCATCTTTGGTTTGCCGATGTTGTCGGAATATCCATACTTCCGGTCGGAACATTTCTCACTTTTATTCCGCCATTAGCATATATCGCTGTTTTAATTGAAATCCTGTGTAATGTCTTTTATCCGATTTATCATGAATTACAAGGATTTATAGCTTGTTGCGGCGCATTGTCCGTATTTATCGGTGCTGTCGGAACCAACAGCGAAAATAACTTACGCCGTATGTTTGCATATGTCAGCTTATGTAACTGGGGAATGGTGCTGATTTGCATCTCTTGGCTGAATGATAACGGTTTATTATGCGGTTTCATCAGTATGTTGGTTTACCTTCTGGCTCAATTTGGAATCTATACAGTTTTTTATGCCTTCAAGAGCAAAGGAGAATATCTTACGGAACAGTCCGAACTCTCCGGAGTTTCCGAAGTTCGCCCTTATATTTCGGCGGCATTGCTGATTTTTATGGTTTCTTTGCTGGGAATTCCGCCGATGTTAGGTTTCTTAGGTAAACTTTCTGTCATTAATTACTTGATTATTCAAGGCAGTTATGCTTTTATAGGGCTGATTTTAACGGCATTGCTGCTCTTGGCTTATGCATTTTTGAACGTTATTAAAACAGTTTATTTTGATGGCCGGGTTAATGTATTTGACCGTGCAGATAAAGGGGTCTATATATGCCTGATGATTAACCTGATTTTGGTGTTAATTTCCCTACTGAACCCTAAGTATCTGATGCACGATGCCGAAACGATTTTAAGCACGGTTTTATAAGGATGTTGGATGGAATATATCGGCGAATGGATGCTGTATGATAAGGACGAGGTCGGCAGTACCAATGATGAAGTCCTGAAACAGACCCAAAATCTTATGGGCGAAAAAGTAATTGTTATGGCGCGCAGCCAAACGAACGGGCGTGGTCGACGCGGTCGGGAATGGATAAGTCTTGACGGAAATTTGTTTTTTTCGATGGGATTTGAATGCGATTTAAAAGATTTTGGGGCAATGGTTTTTATCTGTTCGTTGAGCGTTTGGCAGACAATTCAAGAGTTGAACCCGCTACTTAATATCAAATTAAAATGGCCGAATGATGTGCTGGTTAATGAGCGTAAAATTTGTGGTATGTTGTTAGAAAAAGGTGAGGGACGTTATTTGGTTGCCGGCATCGGAGTAAATATTAGAGTTGCGCCGCTGTTAGTTAATACCCTTTATCCATGTACCAGTTTGTATGATGAGGGGGCAGATATTGACAGAAAGACTTTTTTGCGCTCTTTTATTGCCAATTTTGATAATTATGTAAACTTATGGAAAACACAGGGATTTGTTTCCATTCGTGACGAATGGATGTCTCATGCAAAAGGCTTGGGAAAAGAGATTGTTGTCCGAACAGATAACGGTGAGAAAGAAGGAATTTTTAAGGGCGTGGATGACCATGGCTCTATGTTAATGGAGACGGCCGGCGGCTTACAGAAAATTTATGCCGGAGACGTATTTTACCCGCAAAGGAAAAAAGTAGTAGTAAATGAATGAAACACAAAATACGAAGCAGTTGGATTTAAATTTTGAAGCTTCGCTGACAGAGGCGAAAGAGCCATGTCGGCTTCCGCCTTTTCTGATGAAAGACGGTTTTTATTTTATCGCTCTCGGCGGTGCCGAAAAAGTGGGCATGAATATGTATGCCTACATTTCTGACGGCAAAATAATAGTTGTTGATGCCGGTTATGATTTCTTAAATGATGATTTTCCCGGTATGGAATTGGGGCTGGCTGATCCCGCTTGGCTGGAAGATTATCGGGATTGTATTGAAGCAATGTTTATCACGCATTCGCATGAGGATCATTTTGGAGCCATAGCCCATATCTGGCCGAAGTTGCGTTGCCCGGTTTATGCCACAGATTTTACCATTGGTCACGTCATTCCCCGTTTAAGGGAATATAAGCTTGACGGCGAGGTAGAATTGATATCGGTCAATAATAATCCTGTTATCAAACTGAACAATTTTGAAGTTGAATATATACCTGTTGTCCATTCTCTGCCTGAAAATGCCGCTTTACACATTAAAACCAGATACGGTAGCATTTTCCATGCTACGGATTGGCGGTTTGATGATGGACAAGTTGAATTCATGAAAACTTCGTTTGAGCGTTTGAAACAAGTCGGAGAGCAGGGAATAGATTTATATGTCGGTGATTCAATCCATATGGCACACCCGACACAACAACCCTCCGAAATGGCTATCCGCGAAAGTCTCATAGAGTTACTGCCCAAATATAAAAATACATTGGTCGCTACTTGTTTTGCCTCCAATGTGGCTCGCATGGAAAGCCTGTTGATTGCCGCTCATGCGGCCGGCCGTACTCCCGTAATCGCCGGTATGAGTCTTATTCAAAATATGAACATCGCTAAAGAATGCGGCATTTTGAAAGATTTACCTCCTTATGTTGAAGCCAAACAAGCCGTAGACATTCCGTTAGATAAAATGCTTTATATTTGTGCCGGGTCTCAGGGAAATTACCGCAGCGGTCTGACTCGCATTGTCAACGGTGAGAATAAAGACATAAAGCTGGGAAACGGCGATGCTATTATTTTTTCCTCCCAAATTATTCCGGGAAACGAGGAAAAAATTGAAAGAATGCAAGAAAAATTGCGTGATGCCGGAGTGGAGGTTATTTCTTCAGAGGAGTATCTTGTTCATACTTCCGGACACGGCTGCAAGGAAGATATCAAACGTATGTTTGAAATGGTTAAGCCGAAAATTGTCATTCCCGTGCATGGTGACAAACGAGCAATTCGTCAGCAAAAACGCTATACGGAAGAATTGGATTGTGGTGTTAAGCAGGTGCTGGTCGTGCGTGACGGAGATGTTGTTAATATCAAAGAATCCCATGCCGAAGTAGTTGGTGAAGTGCCGACCGGAGAATTGGGTGTTGACCGTAAAAAGCTTATCAGTCTTAATTCTCAGCTGGTTAAAAACCGCCGCCGCATTGCATATAATTGCAGTCTGTTTATTACGGCAGTCTTGAGTGAAAATTGGTCGGTTGAAGACCTGCAAATAAGCTCAATTGATATTTTGGAAGCAGATGAATTCGCGGCTTTGGCAGAAGAAATCCGTACGGATATGTTGGAAGCTATCCCGGCAGAAATTGTCAAAGCAAATTATCGTCCGCAAATTATTAAAGAATATATTGCGGCCAGAATCCGCAAACGGATTTTTAATGCAACGGGAATAAAACCGGTAACCTTTATTCACTTTTACAGACATTCCGATGACGGCACAATTTCTTTTGCCGCCGAAGATAATTCCGTTCGAGGCGAAACATTGGAAATACTTTATGATTCTGATAAGGAATAAAGTTGAATTTGTTAAAAGACAATCCACCCTGTATTGAAAAATACAGGGTTTTTTAGCCAAAAATAAAAGCACCTCTCATATTTGGTTGACAAATATTTTAGAGTGTGTTATTCTCATAATTGATATGGTTTCAGTTATAGAGAGGTGTATGATGAGGGCTATTCTTATGTCAGGTTTATCTGCCGTTGCAGTAACCGTTATGGCAATTGAAGCTTCGGCTTTAACTGTTTCTCCTGAGTTTAACTCTTTATTATACCCACACCTCGCAGAACTAAATCAAAGCCAAACCGTTGAAACCTTATCATTGGCAGACGGGATACCCCGTCTGCCTGCTTCTGCTTATAAAATGGCAGCAGTTCATTTTGTTACGAATGATGGCGGGATAATTTTTTCGGAAGGAACGGAATTTACGGATGAAACGATTAAACGCTGCCAAGATTCCGGCTACACACTAACATCATGCAACGATGGTTCTCCTGTAGATGTTTGCCCATATAACAGCAGTTATTTCAAATCCTGTTGCGCATCGGATTATAAATATAATGCAGATGATTGTGCTTATCCTCTGACACGAAGTACGGAAAGTTGCGGCGGAAAGTATAAATGCAGTTGTGATTCTGCATTGTATCCGTTCAACAGCTGCACAGCTCCTCAGATACCGGCATCCGACAGCGGTTCAAGCTGTGTTCTTGCCGGAAAGATTTATTATTCAAGCTGTGTCTGTCCTGAAAGTTATACTGAGAACTGTAACAGTAATAATTTACAGGGAAAGGGAGCAGGATGTGTGTCGAACGGCGAAACCAAATACATAGCCTGTGAGTGTAAGGCAGGGTATAATCTAACTTGCTCCGGGGCAGGGAGTACGCCTGCAAAACCAACAGATTACTGTCTGAAAGACGGTATTAAATATTATAATGATTGCAAAACTTGTGAAAATAAATGCAATTTGGAAACCTGTCCTGTCGGGACTGTTTGTGACTACGAAGATTGCAGTAAAAAATATTGTCCGATAGGTTGCGCCATGTCGTATATAAATTGGTGCATATCACCGATAACCGATTGTATGACATTGGGATATACAAAAACCGCCGCAGATTGCACAAGTTACGGTTATATTAAATGTCCCTACAGTGAGACAGCTGTCTTCTGTGATAACGATTAAGGAGAAAGAAGATGAAAAGCATAAGAAAAACAATGGCTTCAGTAGCAGTCTTACTGTTAGGAATAAATCGAGCCGGAGCTGAAAATATAACCTGCACGCCCACTCCTGATTGCGCTGATTTAGGATATAAACAAAGCGAAGCAGAGTGCAATGGCAAAGCCGCGGTTAAATGCCCGTTTGATACCAGTCGTTTATATTGTAAAGACACACCTGTAATTGAGGGCTGCGGCGTCGGTTCGTATTTGTACAGCGACAAAAGCTGCTCTGCTAAGTTGGATACATCACGAACGTTAGTTTGCAATGTTCAATCGGATATACGATTTATGCTAACAGGTATTTAAATGAACAATATAAAAACTATTGTATTGAAACGGATGAAAATGGTTGTTTGGCTCCGGGAAAAGAGGTAAGTTGTGAATATTTAGGCGTTGCCAATGTTTCTGGTGGTTATAATTCTGCTTATTTTGTTGCCTCCGGAACAGATTACGACGACCTGGTTGCCAGTACAGAGGCTTTAGTCGAGACGGATTACGGTTATTTCATCTGTCGTCATTGCACTAAAAGAGTGTATAGGATTTATCGTGCTGAAGCACTGGCTTCAAGTCAGCGTTCAGAAGTAACTATCCTAAAAAAGAAAAACAATTAAAATATGCAATAGTCAAACCGCTGTAAAAAAATTTTTTACGGCGGTTTTTTGTAATAATGTCATAATGCAGTAAAAACAACGGGATAGTAAAGGGTATAATAATACCTTAAAATAACATATTGAAAAATAATGAAATTTTGTTGTTGACTTTCAGTTTCTTTCATGTATATTCATTTCGAATTTAATAACCATCTTTTATAAAGAGAGAAAATATGAACACTTATGCAACAAAACCATCTGATATTCAGAGAAAATGGTATGTCGTTGACGCCGAAGGTGTCGTATTGGGTCGTCTGTCTGCTGAAATCTCTAAGATTTTGCGCGGCAAACACAAACCCAGCTACGTTCCTAACTTGGACTGCGGCGACTATGTCGTTGTTATCAACGCTGACAAAGTTAAATTGACCGGCCGCAAGCTGACTCACAAAAAGTATTTCAAACATACTGGCTGGATTGGCGGTATTAAAGAAACGACTCCTGCTAAAATTTTGGCTGGCCGTTTCCCGGAAAGAGTTATTCAAAAAGCTGTTGAACGTATGATTTCCCGCAATCCGCTGGGTCGTCAGCAGATGACAAAATTAAAAGTTTATGCTGGTTCTGAACACCCGCATACTGCTCAGAACCCTGAAGTTCTGGACATTGCGGCAATGAACCCGAAAAATAAAAGGAGCGCATTATAATGGCTGAAAAAATCGATTCTTTAAAAGATATTAAAACCTCAGCTGCTGCTTCTGCTGAAGTTCGTAAACCGAAACGTGACAAACAGGGCCGTTCTTATGCTACCGGTAAAAGAAAAGACGCTGTTGCTCGCGTTTGGATTAAGCCGGGTAAAGGCAATATCACCATCAATGAAAAAAGCATTGATCAATATTTTGCCCGTCCGGTTTTGAAAATGATTATCAACCAGCCGTTTGAAGTTTCTAACCGTGAAAACGAATTTGATGTTGTTTGCACCGTTAAAGGCGGCGGTTTGTCTGGTCAGGCCGGCGCTATCAAACACGGTATCGCTAAAGCTCTGAACGAATATGAACCGGAATTGAGAACAGTCCTGAAAAAGGCTGGTTTCCTCACCCGTGACGACCGCGTTGTTGAACGTAAGAAATTCGGTAAAGCTAAAGCTCGCCGTTCTTACCAGTTCTCCAAACGGTAAGCTTTTGCTATTGCAAAAAAGAGCTTGGATTTCCAAGCTCTTTTTTGTTGTGATTCACTATATTTTAAATGGACTCTATTATTATAAGCTTAAATTAGATAAAAAGATAGGAGTTGCTTAATGGCTGATGAGCAGGGTGAGATTATTATTTACCAAACGAATGATGGTAAAAATAAGATTGATGTCAAGTTGGAGGGGGAAACAGTCTGGCTTACACAAGCCCAGTTGGTTGAACTTTATCAATCAAGCAAATCAAATGTCAGCGAACATATTAAACATATTTATGAAGAAGGTGAATTAGAAAAAAGTTCAACTGTTCGGAATTTCCGAACAGTTCAAAAAGAAGGAAATAGAGAGGTTTCCAGAGATGTCGAATACTATAATCTGGATATGATTATTTCCTTGGGTTACCGTATCAAATCATCTATTGCGACACAATTCCGTATTTGGGCAACCGAGCGGTTAAAAGAATACATTATCAAAGGCTTTACGATGGATGATGAGCGATTAAAGCAGAATGGCGGCGGCAATTATTGGAAAGAGCTGCTTGACCGTATCAGAGACATTCGTTCTTCTGAAAAAGTTTTATACCGTCAGGTCTTGGATTTATACGCCACCAGCAGGGATTATGATGCCAAAGCTCCTGAAACTATTGAATTTTTCAAAGTTGTTCAAAATAAATTGCATTATGCGGTTCACGGGCATACTGCCTCGGAAGTTATCTATGAACGAGTCGATTCAGATAAACCTTTTATGGGGCTGACAACCTTTTCAGGTGATTTGCCAACAAAATCAGAGGCTAAAATTGCCAAAAACTATTTAACGCCCGAAGAACTTAAAATTTTAAACAATCTGGTATCAGGATATTTTGATTTTGCTGAAATCTATGCTGCTCGCCACGAATATCTTTATATGAAAGATTATTTGAAGCAATTGGATAATATCTTATCCGCCACAGGGGAAAAAGTTTTGCGGAATGCTGGAAAAATTAAACATAGTGATGCAATGAAAAAGGTTGATGCTGAATATAAAAAATATCAGCAGAAAACGATTACTCCTGTTGAGGCTGCTTATTTAGAAAGTCTGAAAACGATAGAAAAGAGCTTATCAAAGAAGAAATAGTTGTGAGAAATCTATTTCAATGGGGTTTAACGACTCTTGTAATTGCATTTAATCTTTTTAACTTGCTGTTAATACATTTTACAGATTCACAATTGGAAAACGTTTTATACAAAGGATATTTTTGAGTTCTTTCAATTCTTTGGGTATTTGCCTTCAAAATAAAAACTAAACTAACAAGTAAATAAAATCTCAAAAATTTATTTTCAATATCATAGTATCCAAGCCTTATTAGTGCTATTTCATATTGAACATATGCTGCAAGTAAATAGCAAAAAGGAATATATGTAAGAGTGTATAAAAATGGAAGCATCATTTCTCTGATAGAGAATTCGTTTCCTTTATTATCTATAATGTATGTGACGGCATTCAAAAAGTTGTCAATAAAAATTACTGAGAGAATTATGTAAATAATTTTTTCTAATTTATCTATGCCAGGCTTTTCTTTTAATTGTCCATAGTTTTGAATTATTGCTACGCATAAGGATAGAAAAATGACTAACCAAAGAAGTAAAATTTCTATAATTAAGTTGTGATTGCTGAAACCGAGAATATAATCAACAAAAAGTGAAATTATGAAGGATTTTGTTATTACTTGTCTAATATTAATTTCTTTTTTTTCTATTGTAGAAAAGACGGTCATTATTCCTGTACTTAATATCCAAACAATAGATGTTTTAATCAATGAATAATTCCATAAACTTATCCTATATAAAGCATAAGTAATTAAAATAAAATATGAAAGTACAAGTAAATAGAGTTTAGCAAGTTTGGGAGAAAATGTAGCTTTTATTAGTTGGATAAGACAATCCATATTTTTATATGAACACCATATAAAAAATAATGTGATAGTAATTAAAAAAGCTAATTCTTTATTGCTAAGTTCCATTTGGAGAATTCCTCGAAAATATCATCTATATTAATAAAGGACAGCATTTATATGTTTGAAGTCAAGAGAAAATATTTACGATGTGTTATATTAGATAACTATTTTTAGTAATTTGACTTCACTGGATTCTAATGATAATGTTTTTCATAGCAATTGTTATTGGGAAAGAGACAATGAGTTCGGATGAATTTTATAAATCTTATTTTATTGTGCCGCTTTATAATGTATCTGTTAATGAGAATATCATAAATGAAGATTTAAATGGTTATAAAATTGTTACGAATGATTTTATATTTCAAAATTTAGATGGAAAATTATTTAATTCCGAAGATTTGTATGAGGATATTAAAAAACCTTGTGCAGGAATGCTGTATAAAAGACCTCTGGCAAGATATGTATTGATAAAAGGGTTAGACTTGTTTCAGGGATATGATAAAGAAATATCAGATAGAAACCAATCAATACGAGATAATATAGCGGAAGATTTTTCCTTTTTATTAACAGCAATGAGATTGAAGTATACTGGAAATATTCAGGTAAATCGAGTTTATGCTTTGGCAGATAAAGAGCATTGTAGTTTTAATCTTCCATTATCGACAGAGTTAAGTTTTATTGATAGGGTATTTTATATTGATACGAAAATGTTTTGGTGGGATGAGTATGAATTATCATTAGATATGTGGAAAAATATTTGGGAATATAAAAATAAAATTTCTGAATCAGCTTCTGCACTTTGGTTACCTATATCTTATTTTATGTCTTATTATTCAGTGGTAAATTTAACAGAAAAAATAATAAAGCTTTGTACTGTTTGGGAAACAACCTTATTGAATGATAGAAAATCCGAATTACAATATTGTTTGATGGTAAGAGGTTCATCCTTATTAAAAAAGGATTTAAGTTTAATATTTAAAACAGCCTATGATTTGAGAAGTCAATTACTTCATTCAGGCAATGTAACAAATTTTAGTTTGTTGAGAAAAGTTATAAATGATAGTACAAAGAATGATAATGAACGTTTGTTTTTGTTTATTAAAGAGTATATGGAACCTATAACCCGAGAGATTTTAGAAAAATTTATTAAGAATTATCTGGAAACACAAAAAAGTTTGGAAAAGATAGCACAATCTCTGGATAAGTCAGTATTTCAAAAATTAGCAGAAAAATAAGGAACTTTGTAATGGATTGGTGTCAAATTTTAGTTTCATCATTATCAGGTATTGTAGGTGCTGCGGTAGGTGGCTTTGCAACTTATTTAACGATGGCAAAGCAATTTAAATATATGGTAGAACAAGAAATACAAAAGCAGAAGCGAGATGATGAACTGTATTTGAAAAGAAAGAGAGAAGACTTATATGCCAAAATGTATGATTTTTTAATGCGTTTTGAAAAAGATATTCGTATTGGAAAAGATAATTGGATGTCAAAACAAACCAAAGATTTATTTAACACAATTCAAGTTGAATGTATTTGGGGAAATAAAAAAACAATGGATTTATTTTATGATTTCTTCGGAGATTTATTTAAAAGTCCCACACAATATCGGAAAGATTTTTATAAGGCTCACGATAAAAACAATAAGAAAATACTAACATTTCAGACTCATATCCGTAAAGAATTAGGTATAAAAGACTAATTGAAGACTATTCACATTTTCTTCACATAAGAATTTTTAACAATATAACTTATTGATAAATCATCATAAAAAATTATATCTATTTAACAAAACGTTAAGATTTATCTCAACGAGAGATGCAAGAAGAGAAAGCTGTCGCTTTCT
>CANDEX010000009.1 GCA_947383875.1 uncultured Azospirillum sp.
CGTCAGCACCCAAACCAAAGAATACGGCACGGACAACGTCTTTAGGTTCGGTGTCGATAGAATCGTCGAACGGCAAAGAGGTGTTGTTGACATCGTCATTAATACCAACGGTGAAGCCGTTAATCGGTTTAGCTGCAGCGGCATTGTCATAAACAGCTTTAACCATGCCTGGAGTGAATTCTTTAGAAGACAGGCCGTAACGTCCGCCGAGAATTTTCGGCATATTGGCGATTTCGCCGTTTGCAAAAGCCTGAGTCAAAGTGGCAACAACGTCCAGATACAAAGGTTCGCCGGTAGAGCCGGATTCTTTAGTTCTGTCGAGGACGGAAACAACTTTAACTGATTTAGGTAAAGCTTTCAGGAAAGATTTTTCCGGGAAAGGACGATACAGGTGAATTTTTAACAGACCGAGTTTAGCACCGTTAGCATTCAGATAGCTGATGGTTTCTTCAACTGTTTCAGCGCCTGAACCCATGATGACAATAACCTGTTCAGCGTCAGCTGCGCCAACATAATCAACAACATGATACTGGCGGCCGCTGATTTTTGCAAACTTGTCCATTTCTTCTTGAACAACGCCTTCAACTTTTTTATAGAAGGGGTTAGATGCTTCGCGACCTTGGAAGAATACATCAGGGTTTTGAGCTGTACCGCGGATAACCGGAGCTTCCGGACGCAGAGCGTTTTTAGCGTTAAACTGGTAGTCAACGCCTTCCAACATAGCTTTCAAATCGTCATCAGAGAGCAATTTGATTTTTTTGATTTCGTGAGAAGTGCGGAAACCGTCAAAGAAGTGCATAAACGGAACGCGGGTGCGCAGTGTAGATGTCTGAGCAATGGCGGCCATATCGTGAGCTTCTTGAACGGAGTTGGAGCAGAGCATGGCAAAACCAGTCTGGCGGCAGCCCATAACGTCAGTGTGGTCGCCGAAAATAGACAGGGCATGATAAGCCAAAGAACGAGCTGCAACATGCATAACGAACGGAGATAATTCGCCGGCGATTTTATACATATTCGGAATCATCAAGAGCAAACCTTGAGATGCAGTAAAGGTGGTGGTTAATGCGCCGGCCTGGATTGAACCGTGGCAAGCACCGGCAGCACCGGCTTCAGACTGCATTTCCTGAACTTCAGGAACAACGCCCCAGAGGTTTTTCTGTTTGGCAGCAGACCATGCGTCAGCCCATTCGCCCATCGGTGAGGACGGGGTAATCGGGTAAATAACGCAGACTTCATTCATGCGGTGGGCAACGGAAGCCGCGGCTTCGTTACCGTCCATCATTTTCATTTTGACTTCTGACATAAGTTAGTTTTCCTTATAGATTAGTGTTAGAAAACACAAAAAGAGCCTTAGGATTAAGACGATTTAGGGCCTAATCTTCCGGCTCGGGTTAAACTGGATATAGAATCTCTATATGCGCGCTTTATAGCATGTTAAATCTCAAAAATCCATTAAAAAATACGTTGTATCTGATAAAAAATGTGACTCAATCCGAATCGCAGCAAGGCTTTGCGGCTTTGTCGGCATTTCTGCGGGAGAGTGTTTGCAATAAATTAATAAATATAAACTATGATGAGGTATCGTTTAGGAGTAAATAGATGAAAACTCAATATGTTATTGCCGTGACTGCCATTGTTTTGAACGGTTGTGCATTTTTTGAAGCCGACAAGACGCCGTTATCGCCTCATGGGCAGCTTAATGTCTGTCTTCGTGATGAGATTAATGATATGAAAAATGACGGGCGTTTGGAAAGTTTTGGGAAAGCCGCAGTAGCGCAAAAAGCCGCTCGTTATTGTTTGGACAAACTGAAGATGACGGATGCTTTTTCTCAAGATATGGCTTATCGAAATGCTGATTTTCTGCTTTCGGGAAGTGATGGCATCAGTTTGAAATAAAGGAATAAAATGATGAAAAATAAAATGGCGGCCGTGTTGGCTTTTGCGGTGGTAACAGCGTGTACTAATGTTGATTTTAATACGCTTATGGTGAATGAAAACAGTTCCCAGACGACGAAACTTAATGCCTGTATGCTTAATGAAATTAATTCGCGGGCAGCTGCCGGAACGTTATTTACTTCTGGATTGGGTGTTCGGGCAACGGCTGAAAATGTTGCCAATGATTGTATTCGTAAGTTGACGCTGCAATCTATGGGGTTAGATGAAACGGCGGTTAATAATGCAACGGGCTTTATTAATTCGCTGAAAAACTTGGGCGGAAATTAAAAATATTTGTTGCTAAATTAAAATAGGGGCGTATATTGCTTTTGTTTTTGCGGGTATAGTTCAATGGTAGAACGAGAGCTTCCCAAGCTTTTAATGCGGGTTCGATTCCCGTTACCCGCTCCATTCGGGAATTGTATTCAAATTTTGCATTTTGTTGAACGGAAAATTCAAGGTATAGCCTAAGTTTCCGTCTTTTATTTCGAGAGTTCGGAAAATCATTTTTAGCAAATTCCGTTTTAAGTCATAATTTGAACTTAAATCGAATAGATCATAAGCATTTCTGCTGATTTCAGCGAGTTCGCAAATTAAGTTGTTAAAACTGTCATCTGCTATTGTATGTGCTTCAATTCGATTTTTTATTAGCTTCTTTTCTGTTTGTAATTTCTCTTTCTTGAATTCAAAAATTTCTTTTTCAATTTCCCCATCCAAGTATAAGTTAACAAGTTTGTCTAGTCTGTCAGTTGTTTTTGTTAATGAGGACTGCAAGACTCCAACCTCGCGGTTGCGGTATTCAATCTCAGCCTGTTTAGCTGTTTTATTGTAAGCTCTTATTTCCTCCATTCTTTTTTGTGGAAATTTCAAGGTTCGCAAAATTGCAATAATTTGGTCGTCTATATCTTTTTCGGCGATATATTTTCTTTTTCCTTCTAAACTATAGGTTACGATATAGTTAAAACGTTCTTTTTTTGTTTCATTTGTACATATTTTACCGGTAACTGCGCAACGAATCAGCCCTCTGTATAAAAAGGGTTTGTCGCTGTATTTATAAGGCTTTTTAACAGAGCCTTTTCTGACTTCTTCGCAGCGATCCCATAATTCTTTACTTATTAAAGGGGGATAAATATGCGGGATTTCTTTGCCTTTTATCTGCATTATACCATAGTAGAACGGATTGGTAAGCATTCTTTGTAAACTTGAAATAGCAATGCGCTTACCTCGATGAGACTTTAAACCTATGTTGTCTGCGATTGTTCTGATTTCATGTAAAGATGAATGACCAAGAGAATAAGTTTCGAAAAGTTTTTTTACTTTAGGGCCGTTAATTTCATCGATTTTAATAAATTTTTTGTTATTTTCATTTATATAATTTAAGTACCCAATAGGGGCTTGACTGGTAAATTCACCGTTCTTAACCTTATACTCCATACTTCGTTTGACATTTTCGGAAAGCTGCAGAACGTAAGTTTTTGCCCCCATGACGGCGAAGTCCCAGCGCATAATATCGTTTGCATTTGCGTTTTTTCCGATAATCATACCTTCCCGGTAAAAATGCAATTCTAATTTTTCTTTTCGGACAAGCTCATCAAGTAATACGCTTTCTTTGAAAGAGCGTTGTACCCGATCAACGGCATCGGCGATAATAGCGATGGTTTCTTTTTGCCTTTTGCAAAAATTTAACATCTCAGTAAATTCTTTGCGTTTTCCGTGCGTTGAACTCTCTATAATTTGGTATGATTTAATAACTTCAAGATTTTTTCTCTTCGCGTATTCTATAAGGCGTGTATTTTGGGCGGCCAAGCTGTGGCCGTCTTCTTGCTCCTTTGATGACACCCTTGTCAAAATAACAGCCTTCATTTTTTAATTCTCCCCACATTTTTGTTAAACAAACCATTACACCGCAAAATAATTGCGATGCAATTTCGTTTTCTCCGGGAGAAATTGGAGTAGGCGAAATATTGCTGAAATTTAAAATTTTATTATCAACCATGATACAATTAACTTTCTTAAAATCAAGACTTTTTAACGTATCGTTTTGCGAGAAAAGGTTTGTTAGCTATATTTTCGAGCATTGCAGCCTGTTTTTCGCTGATTTCAGAGCCTTTTTGAAAAAGACTGTTAATATTGCGGATAAATGCGCTTTCCCTCTCGTTGAGGCGATTAACGCTGGCTTTCTGTAGTAGCCATTTAATACGATCCGGGGTCATTCGTGGTTTTCCTGTTCTTTGTTCCATTTTTCGATAATTTTCTGACGGGCAGCGTCTTCGTTTCCGTTCTTAATATATTCCATTTGATGGTGTTGACATTTTCTTGTTGGACAGAAAGCAGAATAAACATATCCGCCGCCGCTATCTTGGGGGCCATCCCAAAAGGCAAAACTTTTTTCAATAATAGGTAATTTTCCGCAATATTTACAGGGTAGTATATTTTTCATCTCTTAACCTTTCCGCAATGTTTACAAATTTCTGCTCCATACCCAAAGTGCGTGGGGTCATCATACTCCCACTCATGAAACCCAACCCAACACAACAAGAGTCTAATCATTACTACCCCCTTGTATTAATCCAACAAAAAATCATTAGTGAGAAAAATATTAAATACCAAAACAACAACCTCATCTCATAAACTCCTTGCTGTTAACCTCACTTTCGCCTATTGCGGCCTTGATATGTTCTAAAAGGATATTTAACGGGGTTATGGATATTCCGATTTCGCCGAGCGATAAATGCGCCAAGCATTCCCGCAGCAATTCTCTAAGTCTTTCAACTTCCTTGTCCTGATTATCCTGTAAATCCAGTAAATGTTTAATGCGTGATTTTAGTTTACTGATTTTATCGGGATAATTCCCATTAACTTTTATTCTGTCATATTTTTTTGCCTTTTCGGTGAGGTCAACAAAATGGTCATAAGACGGAATGGGGGCAAGGACTTTTTGTATATCCTCATCATCTGCGCCCTCAAAATAAAGTCCGTCAAAATATGCTGGAATTATCACCCCGGAAGTTTTAATGTAATAATCTCCGTCCTCAAGCTTTCCGGCTCGCCAATAACTTGTCAAACTCATATTGCTTTCTCCATTATTTGAGGTTTTGTTAAATTTGCGGTGACAATGGCCTTGGCGACCGGCGGACAAACCGCGTTGCCGCACTTCTGAACCTGTGCCGTCTTGGTTATCGGAGTACCGTCGGCCTGTCGATCGAAGATATAGTCGGCAGGAAAGCCCTGAGCGGCAAATAATTCGTGCGGCTGTAGCATTCTTAAGCCGATGTCGACAATTACATAAGGTTCGCCTCCGATGTAAACGGTAATCAGGGCAAAGCGGTCTTTGGTCGGTATCGTATCCAGAGGTTCATTAATGGGTTGGCCGTCTTTTTCGTTGCCGTAATATTTAACCAGCAAAGCCCTGACTTCCCCGAAGTGTAATCCACCTGCTGTTATTGTTTGAATTGGAGCTTCAAGGCTTTGTCCGATGTTTGTACCTTTCATTTTAACTAAATGCGAGGTTACAACCTGGCTGTGGTCTATCCGGGTAATGGTGCCAAGCGGCGCGTCTGCAGCGGTGCCGACAGATTGTCCATATTGGCGAGCCAGGAAAGCCGACACAAGCGCGTGTTTCTTGCCGCCGGAGACGACAGTTCCAAGAGGAACATCAAGCCCCGGCACGCGTTTTCCGTCTTTGTCGCCGTAACCGATATTAATTAAGGTTGCGGCCGCAACGGCGTGGCCGTTCTTGGCGGTTAATGTCGGCAGCGGATTGTCCGGCGTTTGAGCGCGGTGATCGTTACCGGTGTGGTTGACCTGAATCAATGTCGGAACAACAAGAGCGTGATGGCCGCCTTTGGGGTTTGCGGTTACGGTTGTTAAAGGCTTATCCGCCGGATTAATGGAATCGCTCGACCAGTTGGCAATGCTGACAATAAAAGGTTTAGGATTATTGATGACAAACTTCTGGATTCCTTTGGCTATCCGGCGCAGGGTATTCTCTGAAAGCGGTTTTTTGCGCTCAAAAATTGACGGGCAGGGGATAGACCAGTCGATAATCTCCGCTGCGGAGCGCCAAGGCTTGAGCTTCTTTTTCCTGGTTTCCGGGCTTTTCGGGTCGCCGTGGGTCGGATCCGGCCAAACAATCGGTTGTCCGTCACAGCGCGCAATTAAGAATAAGCGCTTGCGGCTGGTGGGTGCGCCAAAATCACAGGCTGACAAAACCCGCCATTCAACTTGATAGCCAAGCCCGCGCAGTTCTGCAATCCAGCGGTTAAAGGTTTCGCCGGAGCGGGATTTATCCGGCCGGTTGTCCAGTCCGAGCGGCCCCCAAGTTTGAAATTCTTTGACGTTTTCAAGAAAAATCATTCGCGGATGCACGGTTTTTGCCCATTTCACAACCACCCAAGCCAGCGAACGAATTTTCTTGCTGCAGGGCGTGCCGCCTTTGGCAATAGAAAAATGGGTACAATCCGGAGAAGCCCAAAGCAGACGCACCGACCGACCGCGGGTAGCAACTAGCGGGTGAACAGCGAAGATGTCTTCTTTGAAATGGACAGTCTGCGGGTGGTTAGCTGCGTGCATGCCGATCGCTTCCGGGTCGTGATTGATGGCAATGTCAACGGGAGTTTGGGAGGCCTGTTCAATGCCGGTGTCTGCACCTCCGCCGCCGCAGAACAAAACAACGTCAATTTCCGGCTTTGTGTCCATTAAAATGTATTGATTATTAAGCATTTTAGCTCCTATCTGAAATACAGGTTAACGCGGCGCTGAGCGCAATGAAGAAACATACCTTTCCATTGTTCAAGCATATTATAAGGTTTCATTTCTCCGTAGTTATGTCCCTCAAAATCCATTTTGAGGTCTTTGATACGGTTATAAATTTTGCGGCATTCCTGCGGGGTAATTTTACCCTCGGTATCCGGGTGTTTTAAGAAGCAGAATAATCCTTCGTCAGGGTCAATTTCATCGATTAATTTATTCCATTTATTGAGTTCATCCTGAGTTAAGAAAACTCTGTTATATTTTTCATCAAAATACTGTCCGACCCATTTTTTATAATAAAGACCGTATTCTTTATTAAAGGTCTCAGCTAATGCCAAGCGGAAATTTCCAAAAGTTATATACCCGCAATCATAAGACTTAGAACTGTCAAGCCCGGTTGCTGTTACTGTTAATCCCATTGCTTTTCTTCCTCATCTTCGGTCTTGTAGGTAGATTTTGACATGGCAATAATCAGCTCAAACATATGTTTGGCGGCTTGACGGTTGGGTATTTTGTAATATGCCTTTACCAGTTCAATCGTTTCCTGACGGTGCATCGGGTCTACGTCAAAATTTTCCGTTTCTTCGGCGAGAGTCAGCGGTGTGCTGTCCGGCAGGGAGAACATGCGTGGGCTCTGTTTGGCAACTTCTTCATCCATATCTTCATAGAAAAAATTGACGGGAACGCTCAGTACCTTGCCTATATCCCACAAACGGCTGGCGCCAACCCGGTTCATGCCGCGTTCGTATTTTTGTACCTGCTGGAAGGTTAGCCCGAGCATTTCGGCAAGTTTTTCCTGGCTGAGGCCGAGCAATTGGCGGCGTAAACGGATCCGGTTTCCTACATGTACATCGATGGGGTTTGCTTCGCCGTTTGGTAAACGTCCGCGTGATGATTTTCTTGATTTTAACATAATGTTTCCTTTCAAAATAAAGTTAATTGGACGGGTTTATTGTTAAATGCGGCGATTTGCGGAATGTCCAAGGTTTCCGTTGCCATAGCTTGCTTTTCTTCATTTTCTAAAGTGGATGTTTGTGCTTTAGAGAAATTGAAACGGTGGTAGTTCATAATATAAAAAGGTGTTGGCCATGCTTGTACGACTTCGAGTTTTAATGTATTACCAAGTAGAACCTCCGCCGGACAGCCGATTAGCGACAGTTGAATGTAAGTCATGTAAAAGGGCATCTCGGCTATATCTTGAGCTACAACATATAAATACTTCTGGTAATTAATGTTTTTTTCTCTCAATGTTTCGCAAGCGGCGATTACCATTCCGCCACCCTCAATTTTTTTTATTTTCTACCGGCCTCTAAGATTGGCAGCCCTGCCTCTGTCGGGATATAGATGACCTTGTTTCCTTTAGTTTCAGATTCAGATAGGCTCTGAATATAAAGGTATCTGAGGTATCCTTCGTTTGATTTCAGGCTATTGCCGATGATTTTGTTAGCTTTTGCTACACCCTCAGCCCTGATAATTTCTGCTTCTGCTAGGGCTTTTGCAGAATCTTTTTTAGCCTCTGCTTCTGCTACTGCTATTTTTCTATTACTTTCTGCTTCTGCAAGTTG
This sequence comes from uncultured Azospirillum sp., assembly GCA_947383875.1. The sequence goes on from CANDEX010000009.1 coordinate 8,253, forward strand.
TGCTTCCCCAGATAAGCGGCTGCTATAAACATTCCATTGCGGACAACCGTAAAGACAGCCGCATAGAATGATAATGACTAAAATTGTCAAAAGACTAACTCCTGCTACTTCATTATCCATTTTTTATTCCTTTTCGTTATGACATTAAAATCTTGAGCCTTTTTACCGCTTGCTCGGGCGGTAGAGTTAAAAAGGCGGCGGTCGTTCTCCCGTGGTTTCAGCCCCACGTCTGCTTATTCGTGCTTTGCCTTATATCGCAGCGGCCGCCGGGGATTATTGGGTTACTGTTGTAGATCCCGGTTTTTTGAATGGGTCATCGTCATCAGGTTTCTGATCCGCGGGACTTTCTGGTGTTTCGTCATTTTCCGGCTGAATTTCAATTTGCTTTGGTTCTTCAACGGTTGCGTCAATATAGTTGGGTTCGCCTTTGTCATTCAAAACCGCCATATCTTTTTCAAGAGCGGTAAGCATGTCTACAGACATAATCCCCCATTTGCTGATGAGCTGGCGGAGCATTGTTTTATAAGCCATTCCGTCAAAATCTTTTTCCCAAAAAGTGTAACCTTTTTTGGCCGCATAACCTTTTGAATATTTTAAGGCGTGAGCTTCCATTTTTGCTTTTGACCAATAAAGTGTTTTGCGGAAACCATTCATATATTCAAACATTGCGTAATAGCCTATTGTTTTTGCATTTTCGCGTTGTTCTTCATCATCAATAAGCTGGACATCAATCTCTTCATTGAGGGGATCATAATTGATTAATTCACCTTCTTTGATTGCCAGAACATTAAGTTTTTTGTATTGCCCCGAACGGATTGCGAGCTGAATGTAACCTTTATATCCAAGCTGAAATTGAGCGACTGTTCGGCCTAGTTTGTTATCTTTGAATGGAACCATATAATATTGACCGAGTTGTGGGCTGGGTGAGAGCTTTAATGCTTCGCCTAGCATTGCAGCAGAGAATATTGTTGCGTGGTCGCAATCTGATAATCCAGGATTGGTGCTCACGGCGGATATTACAGAAGTGATGAAACGTTGACCGTCTTTACCACCGATAACTTCGTTAATTTTTGCTTTGACACCTTCCGATGTTAAAAATGTGCTGAAAGTTGCTTTTTTGGGAGCGAGACTATTCTGCGGTTTACTGGGGGTTAATGAATTTGCCATTTTATTTTACCTTTCCGTATTTGATGTTGTTAGTGGTTAAAAATTCCCGGATTTCGTCCATTTGTTTTTCGGTTACCCAAACCCGGAAATCGATTTGAAATACTTCCTCTGCGGCTTTTTCTTGAGGTTGCGGGGATACTTCGGCAACAGTTTGAGTTATTGTCGGTGCCGGCTGGGTTTGCTCAAAGCGGGCAATTTTCTCTTTTTGAGCCGTCAGTCGTTCATTTTCTTGTAAAGCTGCGGAAAGATTTAAGGTTTGCAGATATTTATCTTTGATTTGCAAAACAAATTCAGAATTAAGAGACGTTATTGCTTTTAAATCAGAGCGGATCTGCTCAATCTTGCCGTCAATTTCTTTGTAAACACTGGCAATATTGACTGAACTATTGAGCCATTTGTCGTTAAAAAAGCTGTCAAGCTCGATTAAATCAGCAATTTCTGCGCCGTTTTCTTTATAATAAATGCTGATGGCCGTTCTTTTTTCTGCTTTTTTGCCGTCCTCGTAGTTTTTGATTTGAGTGTCAATCTTTCCGACCGGAGTTTTCACTAATTCCTGCAGCTCTTTGATTTTGGCTTCAAACTCTGTATAAGGTGCAAGGCACTTGTTTTTGATTTCCTTGCGCTTGCTGTCCAAAACGTCAATGAATTTGTTCAGATTGGCACGGTCCGTTTTGGCAATTTTGATTTGTTCATCTGAATAGATAAGGTTGTCGTATTTTGAAACGCTTTCTGAAATTGCTTTTTTCAGTTCTTCAAAATTGAAGTCGATATTTTGAATATATTGACCCTCGGTCGGGGATTTTATGATAATTTCCATTGTCATTTTCTTTCCTTTTCTAAATGGCCGGCAGAATTAAATTTGGTTCGGTATCGTTAATGACGTGCTGCCAAAACTTAAGCTCTGCACCTGCCAAAACATTGATGTCTTCTTCAAAATCCATGCGATTGAAGTAATAATGCCGGGTAGTTAAGCGAATTTCATTTTGCCACTCGGTTTTGAGCTGGGCTTTCAAAATGGCAAAATCAAAGCCGGTAACGTTAAGGTAATGGAGCACCTGGCAGAAATAATTTTGAGGAACGCTGTCGTTCCATTTTTCGTTTTGCATAGATTGCAGAATATTGGTGGTCTTAATTTCCAGTATGCCGCGGCGGCCGGTGGCTTTTTCTATCAGGCGGCCGTCTAAAGAGGCGTGCAGAAACTCATATTGTGGGTGGCGGATTAAATCATTATCCGCGTGAATGACTTCATATTCAGGAAAATCTAAGGTAAACAGTGCGATCAGATGCTTTTCGGCTTCGGTGCCGTATTTGACAAAAGGCTTTTCGGAAATATCTTCCTGCTCTTTGCGGCCGGTCTTAATTTTCCATAAATCGACGTTTGTCATATACGGATTAAGACCTAGTACGGCGGCGGCGTCACTTCCACCAATTCCTTTTTTACGCTCTTGAAGCCACTGTTCGCGGGTTAATGTCATGAGGATTACTCCGTCAAGCCAAAAATAATTTTGTTATCTCTAGAGCAATCATCAATTAATTTTACTCGGTCTTCTAATTCTACATTTGTTTCCCGACACTCCCAAATAATATAAATTTTGTTTATGCCTCTGCTTAATGTCGTTCTATGCTGATTTCCAGTGCTTTTTGTTTCTACGGACCAGCCTTCGTAATCCTTGAGAACGTTAAAAGTGATATCTAAAATTTTTGAATTTTTAATCAGTTTTATAAGAGTTTCATTATTCATTGTTTATTGTCCTATCTTAAAAATTGAATGATTAAGTATAAAATTGTGAAAGTTGGCAGGAAGCCACCGAGAAAATCGGTTGCGGTTATTAGCAAGCACTGCATTTCCGGCACTCCTTTATAATGGCGCGCATCAGCTCGGTAACATCGTTACGGATATGGTCGTCATGAATGAACTCATCGAAAAAGTCGCCGTTGTCGTTTAGCAAATTCTCTTTAGCAATTTCTTCTCGGGCTTCGTCAGAGCGGGAATAGATCAGGTTAACGCCGTCTATTTTCTCTTTACTTATTGATTCCGGCAAAAAATGGTCGACGTAAAAATTTCCAGATTTAAAATTCTGTTCCAAACCTTTCATTAACGCGGAAAAGGCTGGTAGAGTTTCGAGTTGTTTTATTAACTCTGATGTATTTTGCATTTTATTAACTCCGTCTTTGCTTTATGAATTAATATTATTAATAAAATTAATAAAAGTCAACAATAAAATTAATAATATTAATAAAATTTATTAGATTAATTAATATTATTAGTGAAATCAGTGCGTTGTATTAGTGAATAAAGTAAAGAAAGACCGCTGTTAAGCGGTTTTGGGAGGAATATTTTTATTATTTTTCTTTTGATTTAGATGATATAGTTTCTTTTCTATCAATTAATATATCAGATATATATATTGTGCAAAAACCGATCATAGAAATTAAACAGAGAATCGTTTCATAGATTGAGTTTAGAATTGTATAGGGGTTTGCACTATTGCAACTATATAAGCTCATTAATAAGCATATAATTACAACGGCTGATATTATCGAACGTTTAGTCTTCACCCAACTTTCTCCGCTTTAAGTGTATATATAACTTTCCCTAAAATTTTGACATCAGTAAGTTTTGCATTGAAGTTATCATATTTGGGATTGTCAGATTTTATTACTATTTCATCAGAAATTGTACCTTGAACTCTTTTTATTGCAAGTCCGGTGGAGAGATACAAAAGAAACATACCATCAGAATCGGGAGACAAATAAGATATATCGACTAATACCCAATCACCATCTCTTACAGTTGGAGACATACTATCGCCCTTAACTCTGAGCATTTTAACATTTTCAGGGGTTGAAGAGAGCGAAATCGATTTGAAGTCATTTATAGGCATACTCCACAAACCGATGACATTTTCTTGAAAATTATCAATACCCACACCACAACAGGCGGTTGCATCTAACATTTCGATTTTAATATTATTATCATCATCTTGTTTATTTTTAGAAACTTCACAATGCGTTCCTAATATATATTCAGGTGTTGTTTTGTAGTGATTTGCTACTCTTTGAGCCACAACATAATCTATTTCGCCATTTTCCCATAAGGATATTGTTGGCTGAGATACACCGAGAGCTTTAGCTAATTGTTCGCCAGTTTCTTTGTGGGCTTTTCTGATTATTTTAATGTTGTTTTTCATGCCATGCTTTTCCTGATATTTTGTATAATTTTATTATGAAAATTAATAAAAGTCAAAGGATTTTGTAAAGGCCTTAATTGCTGATAATAAAATATCAATAATATTAATTTTATTATTGACTTTTATTAATTTTATTAATATATCTACTAATATTATTAACATGAAAGTCGGAAATATGAATATTATCGAGAAACAACGCATAAAAAAGAATCTTAATCAAGAGCAGCTTGCTGAAATGGTTGGGTTATCTCAACCAAGTATTAGCCTGATATGCAATGGAAATATCAAAGGATTGAAATTTAGCGTCGTCAAAAGACTTTCGGAGGCACTGGATATATCCGTAGAAGAAATCTTTAGTGATCCCGAGTTTATAGAGCAAAACATAACAGTCCGTTAAATTACCAATTAAGGTCAGGTTATGTCAATTTTTACTTTTTTAACTCTCATCCTGATTGTCCTGAAAATGACCGGCTTAATTGCTTGGCCGTGGGTCACTGTTTTTGCTCCTATGGTTTTGGCTTTTATCGTTGGACTGATTTTGGACGTCTATTTTTTTAACCGTTATTTTTGAAAGGAAAGAAAATGAATAATAACGAATTCGGCGCGAATCTCGCGAAAGAAACATTAACCGGCGATATTGCCACTTTTTTAATTGACCGGTTGCGGCAGTTTCCGAAGACATATCAGGAAATGTCTGAAAAAGAACAGGAAGCGCAGATTGAAGCAGCTAAAAGTGCTGCTAAAGAGCTGGTCTCAAAAGCAGTAAACATTGTTGCCAGCGGCGGGCGTGAAGTTATTATGGCTGAATTAGGTAAAATTACTGTTGATAAACAGATTAAGGCAGTGGTTGAGGTTAACTCACAGTATGCCGAAGACCTGATTGCCGTTCAGGGTAAACCGATTTTGATTGTTACCAATTCAGATGCCGAGTTTACCGGTGGTGGGGAAGATTTGAAAGCAGACCCGGATCAGCGGGAAATGTTTGAAAATGCCAATTCTGAATATCAGGAAGCTGACGGGGAGGGGATTCCTGACCCAGTAGCAGCAGAAGTTGAAGGTGAGGGTACAGAGGGAGATTCCGGCCCTGATGAAAATAAGCCCGAAACTGTTGAAAATGCTGATGATGAGGGAGATTCCGCTGCAGATGAATTTGCTGCGGAAGAGGAAAGTTTTGACGAGGATAATCCGTCACCTGATGCCGCTTAGGCTGAAAGGTGGTGTCTAATGGCGGTTTCTCTGGTTATTGACGGTATACCGGTTTCTAAAGGTCGTCCGCGCTTTACTCGAAAGGGTTTTGCGTACACGCCGCAGAAAACCCGGGAATACGAGAAAAAAGTTGCTAAACTGGCAGCTCATATAATGGCCGGAAAGCCGCCATTAGATTATCCTATCAAAGTTCTGGCGGTGGCTTATATGCCGATACCGCAAATGTCTGTAAAAAAGACTGCCGATGCTGTTGCCGGATATATTCTGCCGGCAAAAAAGCCTGATATTGACAATTTAGCCAAAGCTGCTTTGGACGCCTGTAACGGGATAATCTGGCGTGATGACGCGCTGATTTGCTCGTTGCTGGTTAAAAAGCGGTATGCCGTTCGACCGAGGCTAGAGATTAAGGTGGTGCCGGAAGAAAATCATTTATTTGGAAAGATTTTGCCATGAAACGCAGAAAACTTATGACAGATGAGGAAGTTAAAGCCCTTTATGTGATTGTTCTTGAATTCGCCGCTTTTTGTCCTGGGTATCGCCGGAAAGCTCAGTCTTTGGCTCGTTATATAAAGGCTGAAATGTTAAGGAGAGGCATTTGATGTCTGAAATTGATAGATTAAAATTTAGAGTATGGGACCCGAAAATAAAATCTTTTTACTGGGATTTTCTGATTTCATCGAATGGGTATGCACTTTATACTCCTCTTGCACAAGGAGAAGATGAAAATAGGCTCGTTATTGAGCAGTGCATTGGGTTAAAGGATGTAAACGGGAGGCTTATTTTTGAGGGCGATATTGTATGTATAATTGAATATGGAGATTATGAGTACAACAAAGCTAAAGAAAGAAAACAGATTGTTGAAATCGTTAAAGATTTAAAAGTCCCCGAATATAACGAACCACCGTTTATTAATAAAAATCATTCACAGGTAATACTTTGGGATAATAAACGAGCAACTTTTATGATGAAAGACCGCATAAATAGCACCGGTCGCCCGGAATCCTTGCGTAATAAAAGATATGTTGTCATCGGTAACATTCACGAAAATCCGGGGCTGTTCACTGATTGTGAGGTAGTGTGATGTCTGGGTGGGTTAAATTACATAGGAGCCTTTTAGACTGGGAATGGTATGGAGACATTAATGTTGTCAGAGTATTTATCCATTTGCTGTTGAAAGCTAATTATGAAGAACGTCAATTTCGAGGTGAGATAATTCCGAGAGGTACACTTTTAACAACGTGGCCTCAATTGGTTAAAGAAACAGGTTTAACAGTTCAACAGGCTCGTACGGCAATAAGTAAGCTAAAATCAACAGGAGAGATAACAGTAAAATTAACAGGCTGTCAACAGGCTGTAACTGTTGTAAAATATAATGATTTTCAAAATGACGACCGCGAAGATAACAGCTTTGACAACAACCTCAATAACAGTCTATTAACAGGCTGTCAACGGGCTAATAACAGGCTGGTAACAGCATTTAAAGAAAGTAAAGAAGTAAATAATTTAAATAATATATATAATAATCCCCCCCTTACCCCCCAAGATGAGGGAGAGAAAAAAGTCATGGAAAAGGCTTATGCCTTTGAGGGGGAGTTCGTAAAGCTTAACCGAAAAGATTTTAACCGCTGGAAAGAAGCTTTTCCGAATGTTGAGCTTGAAGGCTTTTTGACGTCGTACGATGCTTGGCTAAAAACGCAGCCGGAAAAAGTCCAAAAGGAATGGTATATGCGTTGTTCAGGCTACCTTGCTAAGAAAAATCAAGAAAACGCCAGAAGTAAATCGGCCGCAGTATCTGCTGAAAAATCCCAAAAATCTGAAGAAACAATCTGGGAACTCTATGACCGTATCGGAATTCCCTATACGAAGCCCGAGGAGAAATAAAGATGCCGACAGTTAGTCAAATCGAAAAAGGCTTGCAGGAAAACCGCAGGGTGGAGAAAATAATCAACGTAGTTATTCCAACGCTGTCTTATTTTTACGGCAAACCGAAGTGGCTGACGGATCCTAAGGAAGACCAGAATCCTATGGAGATTATGAGAAACTGGGCGACTGAACTCGGCGGCTATTCAGAACATCAGCTTAAAAATGCCTGCTACCGTGTTCATCGTTTTAAGAAGTCCCAGACATTTCCAGAAATTCCCCACATCCGAGAGCAGCTGACTGAAGAAATCCCGGAAGACGAGGATTTTTACCAAAAAAATTATCAAGATGAGGTTAATGGCGGTTTCAATATTGAAAATTGGCTTATGGAAATTGATGGCGGAGAAGAATTTAAACATCTTAAATTTTTACGACCGGATTATTGCGCCTTGGTTCGTTTTGTCTGTGATGAGCGGCTGCCGGAAAAAATAGGTTACAGTGAATGGGAAAAGTTAAACTACAAAGAACGTTTCGGAGAAACGGGGATTAAGTTCAAAACAGCGTGGGAAAACGGTCTTTTTGATGATCGTGAGCAGATTTTGCCTCTGATTAAGATGCGGCGGATGGGGAATGAAGTTTTTATCCCTCTCTTGCCGGTTGAACAACGGTTGAACAATGGCGAATTTGAGTTTTAAGGGGGAGATTATGAAAAGTATTGAAGAAGTCAAATTAATGCTCGAACTTGCGGCAGAGGTTGACAAATCACAACCACGTGTTAAAGCACAGGACGCAAAAGCGATTTGGCCGGAAATTCTCTTAACTGATACTGAAAAAAAGGCTCTTAAACTTATGACTCGAGATGGAAGGACTGATGTATTCTATTCCGATGAGCAAATTAAGGTTTGGGAAACCGTCACCACGGAATGGATAAGAGCCTTTCAGGACAGTGAAAGAAGACGCCAGCAATGGATTGTTATTTGGCTTAAGGCTTACGGTTGCCGGGTTAAAACGATTCTCCGCCATGTTGATTTTCAAAAAACTAAACTTTATGAAGAATATAAGCTGGGGATGGCTCATCTGCTTAGTTTTTTACAGGTCGGATATACCAAACGCGATTTGGAGAATCTGGAATATTATAAACCGGAATTAATCCCGCATTATCCCGCTGGTAAGGTCACAGGAACGGCAATTATCAATGTCCTTGAACAGTGGTTGGCTGAAATCAAGAAAAAAGTTTAAGCTAATACAATGATTTATTTGTCCGGACATTTTTTTTAGTGTCCGGACATTTTTTCGCGAACACTTTTTCGAAATATGTGCTATAAAAACATTACACTGAGGCAAAGTGAAGAAACAAACAAGCTGAGGCGCATTATGATTTAGCATAAATTCCTTTCAAAATATTACAAGATCCCGGCTTTCTCCGCCGGGATTTTTTATTGCGGGGTAGAGCAGTAGGAGCTTGCTTGGCTCATAACCAAGAGGTCGGTGGTGCAATTCCATCCCCCGCAACCAACATAAAATGGCCAGAGGTTTAACGGCTGTCCCGATGGCACAACCGTAAATTATTATAAAAAAACAAGACTTGTTTAAGCCCCGGATTAGTCTGGGGCTTTTTCTTTTGGAGCGTTGCCAAGTGGTAAGGCATCGGCTTTTGGTGCCGACATTCGGGGGTTCGAGTCCTTCCGCTCCAGCCAGAGAGGTAAAATGATAAGAGCAGATAAACGAAACTATCGTAAGCACGGCGATAAAAACAAGGCCTTAATTAATAAATCTTTGGCCGAGTGCGGTGCCGGACGATCCATTCTGACCGATAGCGAGGGGAATATCATTGCCGGGAATGGTGTGTTTGAACAGGCTCAAAAGCTCAATATTCCGGTTAAAATCATAGAAACGGACGGTTCGGAGCTTGTAGTTGTGCAAAGAACCGATTTAAGCCCTGACGATGAGCGGCGGCGGCAATTGGCCGTTATGGATAATTCAACCAATGACAGTTCTGAATTTGATTTTGATTTACTGTCGGAGGATTTTCAGCTTGATGAGTTGGTAGACCTTGGTATTCCGGAGTTGGTCGGTTCTGGCTTAATGGAAGATTTGGAAGACGGGGCATTTTCGGAGCATATTAACAATGCTTCGGATATTTTCAGTATTTCGTTTAATTTTTCCAAAGATGATGAGGAAGATATTAAAGACATCATCAAAAAGAAAGGCAAAGAAGAACTGACCGTTGAAATTCGTAACCTTATCTTGAGTAAAAAATATGCCTGATTGCGGTTCTCAATGCTATTTATGCGATTTGCCAATACGATTTGATACCTATGACGGGTGTGCACATGGCTGCCAATACTGTTTTGTTTATCGTAAAAAAGATATTGCTAAAATCAAGGTAAATGAAACAATAAAAACGCTTGAAAAGTTTATCCGCGGAGAGCGTTCCGATACGACAAACTGGTGCGATTGGAATATTCCGTTGCATTGGGGCGGGATGTCTGATCCGTTTCAGCCTTTGGAACGGCAACTTCATATCTCGTTGGAATGCTTAAAACTTTTTGCCAAAACAAAATACCCGTTTGTTGTCAGCACTAAAAGCGTTTTACCAACTGAGGAACCGTATTATTCTCTCTTCAAAGAGTGCAATTGTGTTTTTCAGGTAAGTATGGTTGCGCCAACATTGGTTTCGCGGCTTGAGAAAGGAGCGCCGAGTTATGAAGAACGGCTTGAAATGGTGCGTAAGATGTCGAAAGCGTGTCAACGGGTGGTTGTTCGTTGTCAGCCGTATGTTTTGGAACTGCATAATGAGATTTTAGCTCAGATTAAACGTATTGCCGAAGCCGGGGCTTATGGGATTGTTTTTGAAGCTCTTAAAATGCAGTCGAAATTTCGCGGTTTGGTTAAAATTGGTGCAGATTATGTCTATCCGCGAAAGATTTTGCTAAAAAAATGGCAAGAACTTAAAGAGGAATGCCATAAATACGGGCTTGTTTTTCTTTCGGGAGAGAATCGTTTCCGAAATATGGGGGATAGTTTAACCTGTTGCGGAACTGAGGGATTAGAGGGATTTCGCGGTAATACCTATAATTTTAATCATATGATTTTTGATAAAAAAAGCGTTGTTTGTCCTGAAGCGGCCAAAAAGCCAGGTACTTCAATGTGTTTTAAGGCAGTCAAGCAAGATACAGTTGGGGGAAGTGCTTTTAAGAAATTGAGCTTTGAAGATGTTATGGACACTGTTGTCAAGGATAGCCGCTTTGTAAATATCTATTTGGGTCGAGAAAATGAGTGAAATTAATACTAATTTGCAGAATTTTCGGAATCTACCAGAGAATAAACGGAAAGAAATAGCTTCTGCAGGTGGTAAAGCAAGCGGAGAAGCACGGCGCTTAAAAGGCACTTTTAAAGAAATAGCAAAGACGTTGCTTGACTGTCAGGCTCCGGAAACGGCTCTTAGTAAACTTTTAGAAGTTTTTCCCGAGCTGAATGGAACTGAAATTGATAACCGTGCCGCTATGGTGTTATCGCAAATGATCAAGGCAATTAAAGGAGATACCGCTGCTTTTATGGCAATTCGTGATACCGCCGGGGAAAAGCCGGATGAGAAAAATATCCATAAATTTGAGGGGGTCAATATTGTTGTCGCAGATGAAAAGACGGCCCGACTGATTGATAAAATATAAAGGTTTTAATATGTTATGCTGCAGACATCGCCAGTTTTTGAAAAAAATGTTGAGGCCTGGGCTGATGACAAAATACGCTACATAATCAATCAGGGCGGGACATCATCTACAAAAACCTTTTCAATTTTGCAGTTATTAACTACTGCGGCTATTAAACACCCATTTCAGATTGATATTGCAGGTCTTAATGTTCCGCATTTGAAATCTGGCGTGTTAAACGATATGCCGGCGGTTTGCCAGCAGATGGGATTTAATTTTTATGATTTTTATCACGCCAGCGATAGGGTTTTTAAACGTGGTGAAGGTCGAATAAATTTTATCGCCATTGATAAAATCGGGAAAGCACACGGCGGCCGCCGTGATTTTTTATTTTTAAACGAGGCAAATCATCTGCCGTTTCCGATTGCCGAACAGTTGATGATACGAACCAGGCGTAAGGTTTTAATCGACTTTAACCCGACCGGAGCTTTTTGGGTTCATAAAAAAACTTTGGTTGAGGAGCCGGAAAGCTCAAGGCTGATTAAATCGACTTATAAAGATAATCCTTTCCTTGAGCCGGCAATTATTAAGTCTATTGAGAGTAAGCGCGGCGATGGTAATAATAACTTTTGGCGTGTTTACGGTTTAGGTGAACTTGGTGTTGCTGAGGGATTGGTTTTAACCAATTTTGAATATCTTGATTTTGACATTAACCGTTTTGATAAATATCGGAACGGGATTGACTGGGGGTTTTCAAACGATCCGTTCGCTTTTATTCGATTGGCGATTGAGAATGAGAATCTTTATATTTGCCGGGAAATTTATCAGCGGGGACTGCTTAATAAAGATTCTGCGCCGATGGTTAAAGAAATTGTCGGAAATGAAATTGTCCGTTGTGACAGTGCTGAGCCTAAATCGGTTAAAGAATATCAGGTTTTAGGGATAAATGCTCGTTCTGTCAAAAAGGGAGCCGGTTCAATTGAGAGCGGTATTAAATTTTTGCAAGGGTTTAAAAAGATATATATACACCCGAGTTGCACAAATTTTTACAATGAGTGTTGTAATTATCAATGGAAGTTGGATAAGAACGGTGAGCCGCTGCCAGAACCGATTGACGGTTTTAATCATGGCATTGATGCTGTGCGATATGCGCTTGAAGATGATATGAGTTTCCGCCGGAAGTCGCGGGCTTTATAGTTAAGAGGTTTTTATGAAATTTGTACAAAGCAGCAGTTCAGAGGTTTCAGCTGAAAATCTCAAAGTTTGGCTGAAGGCTTTTATTAACAATGTACAGCCCGGTCTTTTGAAATTGGAGAACTTTTATAAAGCAAAAGATAAGATTGATAAAGGCAAACAAAAGATTGATGATCGTCCTGACAATAGGATACATGTTAACCTTGCCAAAATGATTACACGAAATGCAACGTCTTATTTTATAGGCAAGCCGGTAACTTATACGTTTGGAGGTAATTTTACTGAAAAAGGTAAAATAGAAAAGGTTCTATTTGATAATTCTGAAAATCAGGAAAATAAAAGTCTTGCTAAGGATGCCTCTAAATTTGGCGTTGCTTATGAACTGATAGGGAAAGGTACAGATGGGCTCATATATTTTAAGAATTTAAGTCCACTCACGACATTTCAGGTTGTAGACAGTTCTTTACTAGAGAATCCTATATGTGTTGTTACTTTTTTGTATGTTGAAAGCAGTAATGGGGGCAGAAAGGTTAAAGGCTGGGTGTATGATGACAGCTTCATTTATGAGTTTATCGGAAATGATAGCTTAGATAATCTGCAAATTATCGGGGGAGATATTAATCCTTTCCACCCCAAGATTCCGGTTACAGTATTTAAGAATAATGATGATTTAACCGGTGATTATGAGGATGTTACTGAGCTTTTAACGGCTTATTCCCGTTTAATGTCAAATAATTTTGATGATATTGAGGGAATTCTTAATGCCTTGTTAATTTTTTATGAGACTGATATTGATGATGAGGAAAAACAAAAATTTCAACGCTCCCGTGTTGTTCAATTAATAAGTACGGGCGATAAGCAGGCTAGGGCGGAATTTTTAAGCAAACAGCTTGATGAAGCTTATTGTAAGTATCTTCGGGAAGCAATTCGCGAAGATATTTTTACGATTACAAATGTTCCGGACTTTACTGATGAAAAATTTGCCGGTAATCAATCCGGGGTCGCATTGGCTTATAAGCTGATAGGCTTTGAAAATTTGCGATTGGACAAAGAGAGCTATTTCCGGGCGGCACTTGAGAATCGTCTCGAATTAATCTTGTCATATCAGCAATTTCAGGTTATTATATTAGATAAAGGTCAGGTTGATATTCAATTTTATCCCAATCTGCCAGCTAATATTGATAAAGATTCCAAGATTGCAGAACTTCATTCTTTAGGCGCAATTTCTCAGGAAACAATGATTGAAAATCTGGAAATTGTTAAGGATAAAGATGGAGAGCTGAAAAGATTAAGCGCTGAAAGGCCAAGATTAGAGGGAATTGATGAGCCGTAGATATAAAGAAAATGATGAGTTTGAGGAAAACGTTGAAGAAAACGTTAAACTTTCCCGTGAACTCAACGAGAAGCTTACTAAGGCTTTTCAAAAGGTTCTTAATGATCCGAGTTTAGCTAATATCAACGCTTATCAAGATTTTGAAAAAGCTTTGTTAGCTGAGTGGTCGAGAGCGGTTTTTAAAAACATTTCGAATGATTTGAGTGATGCCATTCGTACTGGGCGTGAAAATGCCCGCAGACAGCTTGAAAAAAAAGGTTTTTCACTTAAAGACGGAACACCGGAGGAAATATCAGCTTTATTGACGACTACCCGCGAGGAAACTAAGAGGCAGCTTGAAAAGGTGGCGGCGGGAATTCAGGCAAATTCAAGGAGATTAATTTCAGAACTTATTGAGGCAGGCATCCTCAACAAAAAAAAAATAAGCAAAATGTCATTAGAAACTTTTGAGAGCTATGGTATAGCTCTTTTTTTTGATGTTCGCGGTTCTCGCTGGTCTTTAAGCCGTTATATTGATATGATGAATACAACGACTTTGTTGTCAGCGCAGAGAAAGGCATTGTTTGCCGAATCTGTTGCCAACGGCAATGATTTGGTTAAGATTGTTCATCTTGGATTTAGCCGGGAATGTGAATACTGTAAGCCCTTTTCCAGAAAGGTATTGAGTATTACCGGAAAAACGCCGGAATATATGGCGGTTTATGAGGCTTCTCAGACCGGACATTTATTCGGTATAAATTGCGATCATATTGCGCAGCTTGAGCTTGCTCCTGATAAGGAGGAAGATGACAATATGATAGCGTTGACGGATAAAAACCTCGGCGCTATGCAAAAAAAAGGCTTTAAATTAAGTGATATTAAGAAAAAGCCTTATTATGAAAGACCTGTAGCTTAGGGTAAAAAGCGAAAACATTGGCATCTGAGTAATCAGGTGCTTTTTTTATATCAAAAAAAGCCTAGCAAGGCGTAAACATGCGAGGAAAAAATGGAAATTTCAGAGGAAGATTTGAAAAAAAGGCTTGATGAGGCGGCGGCAAAAGCCCGAGAGGGTATGTTGACGCAGGAAGATGTTGATAAAGCAATCTCAAAAAGAGTGGCCGAAATCAAGAAAAAACATAATGAAGAGCTTGAGGACGAGCGTAATAAAGCAAAAATGTCTGCAGAAGAGCTGCAAAAACATGAGCTTGAAAAAATTAAAGCAGAAAAAGCTGAGCTTGAAAAAACTCTTAAGGCTAAAGAACACAGTGAAAAAATTGTCAAATTAATGTCCGAAAAGGAGATTGATACTGAGTTCTTAGACTTATTCTCAGGAATTTCCGATATTGATGTTGCCTCTGCGACAATGGATAAATTTTGCGAAAAATTAAAATCCAAAGTCAACGCAGCGGTTGACAGTAAAATCAAATCACACGTGCCGGATACGAATACCGGTAATTCTAGCAACCCCAATCCTAACGCGGCAATCAATAATCAGATTCGCGCGGCCTTAGGACGTTATGTAGATGGAGAATAAAATGCCTAATACAGCTAAAATGATTGCCCGCAGTAATGCGGAAGCCCTTATCCCGGTTGAAACTTCCCAGGAAATTTTAAAAGAAGTACCTTTACAATCGCCGTTACTGTCTTTGATGAAACGGCTCCCGAATATGACATCAAGCCAGCGTACAATGCCGGTTTTGGCATCCTTGCCGGAAGCTCATTTCCTTAACGGCGATACAGATCGCAAGAAAACCACAAATGCGGAATGGACCAAAAAGACCATTACAGCGGAAGAATTAGCGGTAATTATCCCGATCCCTGAAGCTGTGCTTGATGACGCAAATTACGACATCTGGGGTGAGATTAAGCCGCTGATTGTAGCAGCTTTTGTTAACAAAATCTCTGAGGCTATTTTGTTCGGCACGAATAAACCGACTTCTTGGCCGGAAGCGATTGTTCCTAATGCAATTAAAAAAGGACACAATTTGCCTATTGGTACAAATCTTGACCTTGCATCTGATATTATCGGTAAAGGCGGATTAATGCAGAAAGTCGAAGCTGATGGTTATCGTGTTACCGGCTTCTTTTCAGATTCCACGTTTGAAGCTGATTTGCGCGATCTGCGTAATGCAAACAGGGATTTGTTGTATTCGACTTCTTTAACTTCTGGTACGCCGGACTCTCTGCTTGGCCGCAATGTCAATTATGATAATACGGGTATTTTCGATTCAGAAAAAGCCCTGCTGATTGCGGGCGACTTCTCCAAGGCTGTTTATGCTATGCGTCAGGATCTGACATATAAAGTCTTGGATCAGGCTGTAATCCAGAATGATGATGGCAGTATCGCGTTCAATCTGGCTCAACAGGATATGGTTGCGCTTCGTTGTGTAATGCGTATCGGCTTTGAGGTATTGGAACCGACTAATACCCGTAATGCCAAGAATGAAAACCGCTACCCGTTTGCTGTTTTGCAGCCGAAAGCGGCTGAGTTGGAAGTTAATGAACCGACAACCGACCAAACTGAAACTGAGTAGGAGTATTAACCATGGTCTATAAACGTCATAAATGGGTAAAAAAAGAGAAAATCCGCGCGGAACTTCTCAATAATATTGAGGATGGAATCGAGGAAGCGCTTAAAGCCGTTAAAGAGCCTGGCCCACAGGGAGAGCCGGGCAAAGACGGTGAACCCGGTATTGGTTTGGTTGGAGAACCGCAAGTTGTTGAAACCCTGCCGGCTGATACCACTCTGGAAATGTTGGTAGGCAAATTCAATGAACTTATCTCAGTTCTTAAAAATCGTGGTATTCTTGCTTAAAACATATAAGCCCCTGAGAAATCGGGGGCTTTTTTCTAAGGTTAAAATATGAGTTATGCAACGATAGAATTTGCGGATAAATATTTTAAATCGCAATATGGAAGTTCATGGGAAAAAATTGAACCAGAGGTTAAGCAGCAGTTACTTGATAACGCGACGTTGAATATTGACAGCCTTGAGTTCATTGGTAAAAAATTAAATCCTGTTCAAGAAAATGAATTTCCCCGGCGTTTTATTGATCTGTCGGTTAGTGATGATCGGCGCGTAGCTGCAGCCTGTTGTGAAGAAGCTATATCAATATTTGAAAATGACGGGATTAATACGCAGGTTGGTACCGATTTTATTGATTTTAAGCTCGGCGATATCAGTATCAGCGGTGCAAGTGATAAAAATGACAATAAGCTGCTTCTTTTTGGGGGGAAAGCTGAAAAATTGCTTAAGCCTTACTTAAAATCCGGTTCTTTTAAGGTTGTTTTGTAATGGGAAGTTGGGCAAATGTTAAAATCATCAAACGAGATATTAATACGCGAAAGCTCAAAAAAATAGCTCAAGGTTTAAATTCTTCTTATGTGAAGTCTGGTATTAATAAAGAGCAGGGTGGGCGTGTAATTGATAAAAGTGGTTTTACCCAATTACAAAATGCTATCTTGCAAGAGTTTGGTGGTATGCAGACGGTGAAGAAAACTCGCCGTTTTATGAATAGGTTCGGAAAATGGTTTGTTATCAAGGCCGGAACGGTACTTATCACTCCGGCGCGTGTGTTTGTAAGGATTTTCACCACTTCGCACCAGCACCGCCGTTATTTACAATTTGAATTATGGGAAATGGTTAATAAGCTTTTCCGGCAAAAAATTGAACCCTCAACATTTTGGCATAAGCTGGGGCAATATGCCCGAGATACAATGCGCGAAAGAATAACCTCGAGGCATATTAATCCGCAAAACTCTAAAATGACTGTGGAATATAAAGGCTATAATAAACCTTTGGATGCTGGAGGGCAATTGGTTGAAGATGTTGATTATAAGGTTGTTCGGAAGAAATGAGTTGTGTGAAAAACTTAATAATAAGAACTGGATGCAGTGAAAAAGTTGAGATTTATCGGAAAAAAATTGTTTCCGGTCAACGAAACTCAACCAAGACTGAGACCTTTATAGTAGGTAAAGCGATTGTCAGCATTCAAAATACCGGTTCAATACATAAAGTAGCAGGATTGACATTGAAAGACGGAAAAGCCGGGGTTTCTGTAAATTCTGTGTGGGTGATGTATTCCGAATGGATTGACCTTAAAGAACAGGATATTATTAAGCGTTCAGATGGTTTTCTTTATGAGGTTAAAAACCTTGAACCGAATGGCCGAGGTTCTCGTTTGGCGCACATGAAATCTTATTTAGTTAGGGTTGATAATCAAGATGAGCTATGAAAATGCTTTGTTTGAGCTGGTTAATCGGCTGATAACCGACCGTTATCCTCAGTTTAAGGGGAAAATATTTTTTGCGAATGAGTTAGCTAAACAGCCGAAAAAGCCTTTTTTGCTGATGCAAGAAGTCACTGATGAGAATAATCATCGGACGGCAGAAATTAATGGAATTGTTACAGAATTTAAGTCCGTGACTATTGCTTTTACGATTGTTGTTAATGGGGTTGACCGTTGTGGAGATAATGATCCGGAGCAAAAGTATTTTGCAAAAGAAGTCAGGGATTATCTCAGAATTGCCCTTAACCGGCATAAAAACATTGATTTTCTTTTAGAGCATAATATTTCGCCGCGGATTGAGCGGATGAGTGGTTGTCGTGATGATACAGAACCGACATCAGGCGGTTATATCTATTCTTATGCTTTTGATTGTCCTTTTGACTATATTAACACCTTAGAATTCGAACGTTCTACCGCTCGTGGGGTTAATGTTGAAATTAACAATGATTCCTTAACTTCAATTGATTTTGAAGTTTAATTATTTTGCTTAATTTTCTAATTTTGGGAGAAAAAAATTGAATATTGATGAACTTGTAAGGGTCGGCTTTACTCTCTCTACAGCAACTGATTTGTCTGCTTTCTTTACTAATGGTGCGTATGTAGCGGATTTTACCGAAGATGATTTGTTGCCTGGATATGAGATGCCTGACAATAAAATGGTTGTTCTGCAGCCGGACGGGCATAAACAAATGTTTCCTGCGGATAGTGTTTACTATAAAGATATTGAGACTATTTTTGCGCAAAACGGCAATGCGGAACCCAATCGGGGTGGTATTAATAATGTGATTGTTTTTCAGAAAACCACAGAATCTGATTTCGGGGCGGCTTTTGAAGCTCTAATGACGGTTAATGCCAATTTCACTCAGGTAACGATTTCAAGTCGGGATCCGGTTGAGATTGAGAAAGTGGCTGATAAACTGGCAACGGCAGACCGACTGTTTGAAGCGCAAACATCCAGCGAGGCGGTTGCAAATAAGTCTGAGGGTAATGTTGCCCAGAAATTGGCTGATAAAAATAATGATCGGGTTAAGATTACTTTTCATTCTAATGATGAAGAATCGGCGGCCGGTGCGATTATGTCTATTCAAGCCGGTGAAAAATTGGGAGCAAGAGGAGACATTTTCTCTAAGCTGACAAATGTGAGTACTCAACAATATAACGGCACCCAAGAGGCTAATTTTAAGGCTTTGAATGTTTCGTTTTATACAACCGTTAATCCGATTAATGGTGGTGGTGTTGAACAGTACGGAACTAAAATTTATTCCGGCGGTAAGATGATTAATGGGGAAAATGCTAAACGTCGTCGCATTCGTTATTATTTTGACAAAATGATGAAAGCCCGTTCATTGGATTTCTTGGGAAAAAAACTTGATTATGATGATGATGGCGGTGCTGTGCTTGAAAGTATGCTTTCGGCGATTTTAGTTGAAGGGCAGTCAAGTGGTTTGGTTGTCAAAGATAACGAGGATAGCAAGGGTTTTGTTCTTCGGGTTTTATCAATGGCCGAAATGAAGCGGTTTTATAATAGTCTTTACAGCAAGAAATGCTACAAAGCCACAGGCTGGTATATAGATAAATTGACGGGAGAAGCGGTTGAAATTGGTTTGACAGTTGATCCGTCTGACGCTGAAAAATCTATCATTGAGGGGATTTAGAATGTATAATACGAAAAAAATTGTTGTGACAATAAACGGCAATGGTATGCAGTTGATTGGTGCAGAGCCACCGAAAATGTCTAAATCAGGCCCATATTCTGAGCCTAAATTTGGTACGAATGGTGATTCGCACAATTTGGCAAAGAATGATGTTTATGACATCCTTAACCTTTCACTAAAATATGACAGTCCGAATATTGAGGAACTGGAAAATTTGGCACGAAACCACATTGAGTTTCCAGCTTCATATAAAGATGGAAATACCGGAAAGACCTACAACTCAACTAAGGCTACGGTAGTTGAAATAGATGAGCATAATGCGGACGAAGACCGTAAATTTAAAATTAACTTTTTACCTTAGGGGATAATCAATGCGTTATACGGTCGAATACGGGGGCGTGACTTATGAGCAAAACGGTCTTGATTTTGCTGATTTACTTCGTTTTGGAACGACAATTCAGCCGAAAATTGCCGGTTTAACATCTACGGCAGCGGCTATAACCAGCGAGAAAGCGGTTGTTTCCAGTGAAGTTTATTCGTTTTATCAGACTGTCGAAAAGATATTTTCGCAGGAAGAATGGATCTATTTAATTGAGCTTTTTCTTGTTAACGAACGGAATTTGCTTTCTATTAATGGCGAGACGCTCTCTACTGATGAAATTAAAGAGCATTTTCGCGGAGATTTCCTGCGGATGTATGCGGTTGCTGTGAAATTAGCAATAAAAAACTTGGGGGAGTCCTCTCCCTTTATGCAGAGCTTGGACGCATTTACGAAGAACATCGTCGAGTCTTTAGGCAAGCTGCTGAAGGAGAAATTGGAAACAATCGAGACTGGACTCCAAAAAGCAACGAGAGACAGATTAAAGAGGTCATAATTGGCCTCTCTATTTTTTTTAATCAATTGAATTACAAGTTAAGCTCAGTTGAACTTTCCGCAATGGATGCAGAAGAAGTTTTAATTGCGTATGAGGCTCTTTTACGGCAACGCGAAGAAGAAATTAAACTGATTGAAGATAGCAGAGGAAACTTCCATGGCTAAACTATGGCTTGATGAGCTTGTCCAGAATATATCTACTCAGGCTGATACTCGTGCTTATGATATTATAGAAAAGAAAAATAAGCAGGTTATAAAATCAACCAATATGCTTGGAATTTCTTTTAACAAGGCCTTTAAATATTTAGGTGCTTATTTTGGCATAAAGGCTTTGTCAAATTATACGGATGAGTGGAAAGATATCGACAGTATTTTAAGGTTGGTTACCAACACGGATGAAGAAAGGCTCAATCTGCAAAATCAGCTTTTTCAAATGTCACAAAAAACAAGGCAGGAAATATCTGGAACTGTTGATTTATACCGCCGTATTACTGTTGCAACGGAAAAATTGGGAATATCTGAGGCAGAACGGCTTAAAACCACAGAAACAATTAATAAAGCGTTGTTGATCGGTGGCGGTTCTCGGGCTTCAAATATGGCTGCATTAGTGCAGTTAGGGCAGGGGCTTTCGGCGGATGCCCTGAGAGGTCAGGAATTAAACTCAATTCTTGAACAAAGTCCTCGGCTGGCAAAAGCCCTTGCAGACGGTTTAAATCTGCAAGTTGGTGATTTGCGAAAATATGCCGAAAAAAATCGCGGAATTAAAGCTCAGCAGGTTATGACCGCTATTTTAAGCCAATCAGAGGTAATTGATAAAGAGTTTGGCAAGGTTAATCTTAAAATCAGTCATTCTCTTACAAGATTGAGCAATTCTATCGGTAGGATCATTACCGGAGCTGATAAAGGAATTGGCGGAATCGATGTAAACATGGGGGGCGTAGTTTCCCGAGCAGAAGAGGCGAATAGTTTAACAGCTAGTATTGCTTTGGGAATTAGTAAAATTGCTGAATACATTGACCGTTCCACAACGGCGGTTGTTGCGATAATAAAATATGCTAAACAGCTGCTTATTTTGTTTCTAGCAATCAAAGCGCTTAAATTTTTATCTATTCCGTTTGATTTGCTGTTACTTAACCTTGGAGAGGGTGTAACTTTGGCTACGGCGTTTAAGCAAGTTTTACAAGCTCTTAACATTAAAGGGTTAGTTGCGGCAAGTTGGGCCATGCTCGGTCCATGGATTAAATTGCTGGCTGTTGCTATTGCGATTAAAGAAATTATAGATACTTTACAGGGTAAAGATACCGTTCTTAGAAGTGCTTCAGAGGCACTCGGCGATAATTTTAATAATCGAATGGCCCGTGATTATGAGGATATTTTTAATACTTTGGGTAACGGTTGGGGCGGAAAAATAGCGGCGGTTGGTGCTACGCCTTTATTAATGATTAAAAATGGTGCGCAGATGGGGACTGAAAAAATTCTCTCTTTGCCATCTCGGCAGGTTTCCGGAACTGCTGGTAATACGATTAATGTAAATCAATATATCACAACAAATCAACCAGCGGAAGCTGCGGCTATGAGTGTAGACGGCATCCGGCGGTTTAATATGGGTGGTTAAATGTACGGATATCTTAAACTTCCATATACCAAAGTAAAAAAGCCAGAGCGAGAGCAGAAGAAAGAGCTGTCTATTATGGGGGCTCTTAAATCTGTTGTCTCCGGTGATTTTTCTGATTTAGACGGAATTGCATCGTCAATTTCAAAAGGTGTGAGTATTCTTGATGAGGTTAATTCAAAATTTAATGTAGTAGGAATGACCCAACTATTAAGAGATGGGAAAGTCAGCAGTTCTGATGCACTTAATTATATGTGTACGGGACTTGCCCCACAATTAGGTTTTACTTCTGTTGCAATGGGGTATCAATCGGTTGATGCGCTTAAATCGGCGTTATCTTCTGGTAATCTTAATGTCGGGCAATTCTTTTCAAGCATTGGGAGGTTTACAGATTACATATCTGAACAGACTACTCTTGCGAATATAAATAAAGAACAGGTTATTTTTATTGACCTTGTTCTGGCGGAAAGTTTCACTAAGGCAGCAGAGACTGCAGAGCGGCGGGTACAATCCGGGCAAACATTGACTGAATTTGTTCATACGTTGCCGCCATTTGCAGACCTTAGCTGTCAGTTTATTGAAAAAGTTAATTATTCAAAAGATGAGTTTGAGTGGCAACTCGACTATCTTATTAATAAAAAAATGCCGATTACCATACAACTTGGCGCGGACGAATATCCCGGATATCTTTTAACTAAGCATAATCCGGTGAAAGATCGTCCGGTCAACGGTTATGAGTACACACTCAATTTTAAAAAAATCTGTGTCGGAAGTGTTGAAACACGCAAAATAAATATTCAGAGCCTTAAAGCTAAGACAGCCCAGAGTATCAATGTCGTTAAAAATGTCTACGGGGGCGATAAAACTGAAACTAAGAAGAATTTGGGCGGTATTAAAGAAATTTGGGCTGATGCATCTCAAGCCTACAATGATTTTATGAATAATTAACAGGTGATATAATGCCATTAATACCAATGCCAGATTTAACCGAAGACGGGTTTATTGAATTTACAGCAACGATAAATAAGCAAAACTATCGTGTTGTGGTCCGGTGGAGCGAGTATAATGAATGTGCTTTTACACAGATTTACAACAATGATGAACCTTTATTGGACGGCGATTTCCCTTTGGTTTGTAATGGAGTGATTGACGTAGATCACCGGAAATTGCCTTTGCTTTTATTTGTGCACCAAAATGGGGTAGATTTGCCGCCAATGCGGGAAACTTTCAGTAACTACGGTTTTTATTATGAAGCTTGAAAAATCTAATCTTTATTATCCTACGGAACTTTGTTTTCGGTTGGGGCTTAATATTGCTGGAGCCAATCTCTCAATTTTTGATGATCCAGATGATCCTGAGGCTGGTCTTGATATAGATTTTGAGATTGATAAAACTATTGATGAGACGCCGAATAAAAGCAAAATAACGATTTGGAATGTTACACCGGAGGTTTATAGCTCATTATCTGAAAAAGGTACCGGAGTAGAGCTTTATGGTGGATTTGGACGGGAAAGCCTCGGTTTAATGTTTACAGGAGATATCGGAAACAGTACGCAAACGGCAAGTAGGGTAACTTCTACAACCAATACCGGATTTTTGAAGATAGACCAAGGAAAAAATACGTCCGGAAAAAATGATATACCCACAATAATCACCTGTTACGATGCCGGATTGAAATATCAGGATCAGTATATTTCTCGGTCTTATAAGGGGCTAATCAGTTCAGAAGTTATTATTAAAGACTGTGTTAATCAGATGGGGCTTCCATATGGCCGCGTTGATGTAAAAGATTATCCTATGGTTCGGGATTATGTTGCGCGAGGGCGTTGCGTAACAGTGCTTAAAGACTTAACCCGCCGTTTAGGCATAAAATACAATATAACCAACGGAATTTTTAATTTAGTAAGTCCCGGGCAACAGGTGGATACTATGGGTATTGTGTTAAACGGGAATAATTCCAATCGTCCAGAACTTTTTGAAATCAGGGATAATGGTAAAAAAGGCTGGAAGATAGAAACAGGTTTGTTGCCATTTCTTAACCCGGCAACTTACAGTCTTTGCGATTTTGGGTCATTGCAGGGGACTTATCAAATTTATCGGGTACATCATTCCGGTAATAATTACGGCACAAAAGGAATTACGGAGGTTTATCTTGAGTAAATCTGATGAAGAACAAGAAGAACTTGAGGTTTTTTACCGCAAAATAAAAGATGATATTAACTGTCAGCTTCCGGCGATAATTCAAACAGTCAATGAGGACGGGACGGTAGATTGCTTAGTTATTCGTCATGATGAAGAAAAAGACGTTACTTTCCCCAATATTAGAGTGAAACACCTTGAAACTCAGAGAGCATTCGTTTTTCTCGGCCTCGAAAAGGGTGATCGCGGTGTTGTTCGTTTTTTTGACCGTAGTATTGAAAACTATAAAATTAATGGAAGTCAGGAGTACAATGAGGATTCACGCCAGCATTCGTTATCGGATAGCAGTTTTGAGCTGGGGTTTTTACCTAATAGCGAGAATTACGCTTTTCCCAAAGATAAAACGATAGCTGTTGGGAATAAAAATGGTACATTTCTTTTAACTATAGGGAAAGACGGGCAAGTTATTTGTTCTGCTGCTGGCTATGAATTTAACGGCAAAGCAAAATTCAATGATGATGTCGAGTTTTCCAAAAATATAAAGGTAAAAGAAAATGTAACAGTTCAAAAAGATGTTGAGGTTATAGGTAAAGTGCATGCGGTTGATACGATTAAATCTGATACAGATGTTATTTTTAGCACCTTTACCGGAATGACGCATAAGCATGGTAATGGTAATGCTGGACAAGATACAACGACTCCTAAATAAGGAATTTCAATGAAAGATTTAAAAATTGATGAAAAAGGCATTGTTTTTAAGAATGGTGACTGGATCCTTGTAGGTGGTGTCGAACGAGTTATTCAGAATATCCGAGTGGCTTTGCGAACCTTTATTAATGAATGGTTATTGGATTACCGGAAAGGTATTAACTATCCGGATAAGCTCAAGGCTTTAGATGATGACGGTTTGCAAGCTCAAATTAAAACAGCGGTGAGAGAAGTGCGTGGGGTTGAGAGAATCCGGCGCTTTTCTTTTAATCGGAAAAAAACTGTCATTTTTGTTGATATTGCGGTGGTAATTGATGGTGATGAATATTCTGTATCTGAAAGTGTAAGTTATGGTGGAAGTTAAAAAGTCTACGATTGAAGAAAATCTTAAGGTTCTTCAAAAAGAATTTAAGCCTGTATATGGAGATGACTTTGCTATTAAGCCTGAGGGGGTTATTGATGGCATCGCGGTAGCCGTGTCTGCTCTTAAGCTGGAAATTGAAGACCAGATTTTAAACCTCAAAATGAATATGAATCCTTATACAGCTACGGGACAGGCTCAAGATGGTCTTTATTCATTGCGAAATATGAAACGCCGACAGTCAACATATACCAAAGTACAAAGGACAATTGAGGGTACGCCGGGGGCGCTTATTGCTGCAGGTTCTCTTTTGTTCGAAAATGCCGTAACCAAAGATCAGTTCCAGCTAGAGACAGATGTAACATTGGGGGAAAACGGTAAGGTAGTTGGCACGTTTAAATCTTTGCTTATTGGTGCCGTTGATTTGCCAAGTACCTCCAGTATTAATATTATTACTCCGCTTTCAGATGTTACAGCTGTTTATTATACAAGCGGAAACGACATCAATATTGGGGTGGAGTATGAAAATAATGAGGAATTTCGCAAACAATTTCTAAAAAAACAAAATATTAATAATCGTCTACATCTGGCGTTGCTTGATTTGGTAGACAACCCTGGTGATTTACGCATTATTCAGAACCGGGGGCGGCAAGTTTATCCAGAAATTCCGCTGCATACAAAGCAAATTACTATTTATTCTGCGGAATCGGATCAGAAAATTGCCCAGACCATTTTTGATAATATGGTTGACGGCAGTTATGATTTGGACGGTGATATTGCAGTTGAAATCACAGATGATAGCGGCGAAGTTGTCGAAATTCGTTTTAACCGTGCAACGCCCGTAAATGTCTATGTCAAAACGTTAATTGTTAAGAATCCGGCCAATACGGATGCTGAGGCTAAAGCGGACGGTGTAACGGCAATTTCGGATTATTACAATAATAATAGCTTTGTGATGGGTGAGAAAGTGGTGGCAAACCGCTTTAATGCAGAGATTGACGCTAAAAAATCAATTTCTTATCCGGTTGAAACATTGGTAAGTTCTGACGGTATTTCATATATTCCGGTTTTAAGTATTGGTAAAAAAGAAGTTCCGGTCTTTGCTGCAGCACGTATTACGGTGGTTCTCGATGAAGAAGATTGATTACAGGACAAATATTTTCCGTTATAGTCTGTCACAATTTCGGAATAAGGAGGGATATAAAGAGCTTTGCGAGGGAATTGCAAAGCTTTTTTTAGACCTGCAAAAGAAGACTATTGAACTTGAAAAATGGACTGTCATTGATCGGGCTGAGGGCGAAATTCTTGATTTTATCGGGTATTTATTCGGAGTTTATCGCACTTTTTTTGATATATCTAAATATTTCTGCGTTAATGCCGAGGATATTAATAAAGAAAAATATTTTTATTTTGAAAAAGGGGCAGGCAATACAGTTTTAACTCAAGGCGGTCTTTCTGATTTAGAGATGCGGCAACGTATTAAAGCCGCTATTGCCCGCTTGTATTCACGTTTTACCCGCAATGACAATATCCGAGTTATAAAATTTCTGACCTTTGCGGAAAAGGTAATTATCACTAAGCCCGGGAAAAACCAGCTTAATGTTGCTCTTATTGGTGACGGTCTTTTTATTACCGATAAAACCTTTGATGAGATTGAGAGCGTTTTGGGTGACGGGGTTTCTTTAGAACATCTGACAATTAATGGAGACATAAGAAATGGCGATAGTCAAACCAACTAAGCCGGATAAGCAATTGCCGAATTCTTTCGGCGGCGTTAAAACGGAGTTTTCTGCGGATAAGATTCAGAACGGTTATCAGGAAAGTATCCCGGATTTGCTTGCCGGTGATGTCCTTAACAATTTATTAGACACTCTTGGAAAAAACCAAGAGTTTTTTTGTGCTGTTGCTGATTTAATCAATAATATGCCCGTTAATAAATTCATGGTGACAGATAGCAATAACAAGATTGATTATTTAGGT
Organism: uncultured Azospirillum sp.; assembly: GCA_947383875.1. Next base: position 35,454 of record CANDEX010000009.1, read on the forward strand.
TTTGGTGATGGTTTCTCTGTTGGCGGATCATTATTGCAGCTTGCTTTAGGCGCTGGGCTGCAGATAGATGCGGCGAAAAAGTTGTCATTAAGTTTAACGGATGGCTTAAAAATTTCAGGGGATTCTCTGGCTCTTAATATTGCTGACGGTTTGACGATTGACGAGCAGAAAAGATTATCAATCCTTTTAGGAAATGGTTTAAGATTTGTTAACAATGCACTTTCAATAAATTTGGGCAATGGGTTTAAATTTGAAGATGGTAAGACGACACTTAATATTGATGATAGTCTTATGTATCGAAATAACCTGTTATCAATAGCGGCTTTGATTTCTCTTTCGAGAACTAAAAAATTAAGCGGTTCGATTATTACTCCGGAAATTTTTTATACAATTTTCAAATACGATCTTACCGATAATACGACGTTTACATTTAATAATACCAATATTTCAGGACTGGCAGCGGAATTTATTCCGACCTTTGAGCTGCATATCAATATGCCGGCGGTTAAATCTTTTGCTTTTAACCCCGTTCCAGAGTGGGACGGCGGGGAAACCCCGGATTTTTCAGAGCCCGGGGAATATTGGTTGGTTTTTCGCACTGAAAACAAAGGTGGTAGTTGGAAAGCTTCTCTGGGAAGTAAATTCAACGCACATACAATTTAGGATATAAAACGTATGACAATCAAAGCGGCATATTGGCCGATGAGCGGTGGTGCTGTTCGTGAGCCATTCGCTCCCAATCAGGTTTTAATTGAGCGAACCGGCCCCAATACCTATTCAGGTATATTGCCGGCCGGGGTTTATGATCTGATTATTGCTGGCGGTGGCGGCGAAGGCAGAAGTTGGAATTTTGGCGGTGTCATCTTCCATAATGCCGGCGGCTCTGGTGCCGCCTGGGAGGGGCAGTTTTACAATCCGGTTAAACAGCCCGTAACATTCTATTCTGGCAACGTTATGGAAGACAGCTTTTTTGATTTGGGCGGTGTGCGCATGATTACGGCCGGACGCGGCGGTAATTATTCAGGTGGGTCAACCGGATATCCGGGGGATGGCGGTATTATTTCAGTAAATAGTGCTTTAGCCATAGTCCAACAGCGAAAAGCGCAAAACGGCAACCGCGGTTCACGTGGTGCCACCGGGACAAACCCGACGGCTTCCGTTTGTTCAATCTACAACTGGGGTCAAGGGTCTTGGGGATATGCACACGAAGCAAATTGGATTCCAGGTGGAATAAGGTTGCAATATTTACGCACGAAATAAATGGAGGCAACACATTGATTTTACATAAAATTATCGGGGGGGGCTTGCCGAGTCAATAAAAATCTGAATTCAGCAAATTCAGATTTTTTTTATTTTCTTGGTTCTAAATGGGGGGCGTCATGGTAGTGCGTTCCTCATTCTGGCCAATGGGAGGTTCAGGAAAAAAGCAACCTTTCGTCCCTGATTTTGTCGTCTTAAATACCAGAACAGCCGGAGATTATCCTTTTAGAGTAAAAGTCGGCGGTGTTTTTGATACGGTTCTTGTCGGCCCTGGCGGGGGTGGATATGGCGATTATTTCAGCGCACCTGCCGGAAGCTCCGGAGCAGCGTTTGAAGGTGAAGTGTACCTGCCCAAGGGCGACTATATCGTCCGCGTCGGTCAAGCCAGTCACGGCAATGGTACGGCAACAATATTGTTAAAAGATGGTGTGCCACTGATTACCGCAGGCGGAGGAGCCAGTAGAGCCGGAGCTGCAGGTACGTTAGCAATCAGCTCCGATTGTCAAGTTGTTTTAAGCCGAATTGCTTCAAACGGTCGTCAGGGCGGAAAATGGTCGGCCGGTGCATCTGTTTCGACCACAGGCTGGGGACGCGGCGGCCCAGCAGTATCATCGTATGGTGGTGGAACTTCAAGCGGCGAGGCTGGAGGAACTATTGTTACATATAAACGTTTAAAACCTTAACAGGAGAGAATATGCCTAAACATACATACGCAAAGTTAATCAGCGAAACTCAAGTCGAATTTCCGCTGATAAATGGGCCAACAGGGGATGATATTAATTATTTTGTTAATGTTCCGAAGTTGCTAGAAGACGGTTACAAACCTTATAAAAGCACTTCTCAGCCCCAAGACGGCAAAATTTATTCTCCCCGCTATATGGATGATGGCGACAAAATTGTTCAAACTTGGGTAGAGTTTATTCCGCCGCAACAGGAAGAACCAACTGAAAGCCCTGAAGAAAAGCGGGAGAAACTATATCGAAGCATCACGGACGGTTGGGAAGCGGAACTGGCCTACAAAACCCGAAAAGGCTACCCTGTCGAGGAACTGAAAGCTATCGAAGACAAAATTGATGTAGCTCGCGAACACATCAAACAAATGTGTCCTGATTTGGAGGTTAATGATGCCGGATAGAATAAATGACGTTGGTGTAACGGGAGCAACCTGCTGTGCTATTTGGCTTCAATACTCTGAAGCCTTTAATGCCGGCTTAACAGTTCTGATCGGTATATTATCGTTGGCATACGTTGGATTGCGTGTTTACCGAGAGGTTCAAAAAATTAAGTTTTATAAAAAGAAAGGACGGAAAAATGGCAAATGAAATTGATGCCTTGGCGCGTACAATTTGGGGTGAAGCCAGAGGCGAGAGTATCTCCGGCCAAGAAGCTGTTGCTTCGGTAATTATGAACAGGGTTGCTTTCAGCAAACATCGCGGTCGCTACTGGTGGGGAAATACAATTGTAGATGTTTGTCAGTCGCCACAGCAATTCTCTTGCTGGAATAAAAATGATCCAAATTATTCAAAATTAATGAAAGTTGGAGCGGAAGATATACATTTCTGTATGTGTCGGCGTATTGCCGAACGTGCGGTCAGTGGAATGTTGGGAGACAAAACCAACGGTGCGACCCACTACCATACGAGAGATTGCCATCCGGCTTGGGCGCGGGGCAAAATTCCCTGTGCGGAAATTGGCGCGCACCTGTTTTATAATGACATTGAGAAGTAATATGCAAAAGTGGTTTAAGTTTGGTCTATCTGTTTTATTGCCAATTATGGCGCTGACTTTGATTATTCAGGCTTACCGTGTTCCAGAAACAGTGGAAAGTGTCGCGCGGGGTTTCAGTCTTATTTGTGAACTTTTTCTGAAAGTAGCGGGATTATGAAAAGGTATTTATTCTTTTTAGCGGCATTTTTGGGGGCGTTGGGAATTGGTTTGTTTTGGCTGAAAGGATTTGTTGAAAATCTTAAAGAAACCTCTCATGCGGCAGGATATGCAGAGTGCGAGGTCAAACAGGCTAAAAAGATTGTTGTTGTTACAAATAAAGAAAAAGAGGCGCAAAATGTTCAAGACCGAAAAATGGCTATTGTATGGAGCCGGCCTAATTCTCGTCTTCGCAAGCTTATTAAGCGGATGCGCGAACAGGGAATCGGTTCTGCCGATCATTGTTCAAAAAACGGCAGTATATCCGGTGGCAGGGAGTGACGTTGCAGACGAATTGGAAAAGTTTTGTTTTCCTGATGCTGGACAATGTCGGGGGCTGGAAGATTTTTTTTCGCGGTATGAAAAGGCAGTAGATGCATATGAAAGCAACGGTTAAGATAAAAACATGGGTGTACCGGCCTGATTTAGCCAAGGTAAAGCCTGAATACTTATTATACAAGGGTAAGTCGGTCAAAGCTACTGAAGAAGACAATCGTTTAATTAAGATGTCTAAGGTGCTTAAACAAATTTTAATTGATTATTAAGTGAAAGCTCAATATACTGTGAAAAGCAGTATAAGCTCGACTGCAAAAATTCATATATTATTAAAAATCCTATGCGGAGTCCTATCCGCGCAGACATACTAAAAAATCAGATACTCAAAAGGGAGTAGTCTGTCTTATAGCCGAAGCGGTATATAGGAAAAGAGTTCGGCACTTCTACGTTTATGACGGGGGAGTGCCACAAAATAAGGCACAGCCAAATATGTGGCTGTACGTCTGCGTACATAGGAAGCTCCTCCGACCTTTGAGCTGAGGTCGGAGTACGATAGGTAGTTTAACCTTATCATGGAGTTTCTAATGACTGAAAAAAATAATATCAAAAAAGATATTTCAGAAGATACCAAGCAAGAGTTACTAAAGAATTTTGCTGAACATTCTGGTTGTGTTTGCTATGAGCTTCCAGAGCCAGTAATTGAATACCTTATTGATGAAGAGGTAGAATTCGATCCTAAGCCTTCTAAATATAAAAATAAAGACTCTACTTAATGTTGAGTTTTTAAGCTGCTTTTAATAAAGGTCTGATAATTTCAAGTTGTTCTTTGTATATCATCAAATCGACAACGTTATTTCGAATACTGTCCAATATCTGGCTCCATAAAAAATCCCCTCAATCAGAGGGGATTTTTTATGGAGTATATATAATTTGAATCGAACCCGGGAGGGCGTGTTAAAGAACCTTGTCATTTGACAAGGTTCTTTTTTGTTGTTTAGTC
>CANDEX010000010.1 GCA_947383875.1 uncultured Azospirillum sp.
TAAAATCCCTGTAAATTAAAACAAAAACCGCCTTAAAATTTAAGGCGGAGGAGCTCAAAAACTGTATACGAACAGTCACACTTATTCGACCAAAGGCTTATATCGTGCACTCCTCCGAAACGAAGGATATTTTCGTATAAGATGTTTTTGAGACACCACAACCGATCTCCCGGCTGCGAGAATTATATTAGGTGATTATTTTTATTTTGCAATCAAAATATTGCGATTGTTTGGCTGCGGGTGAAGAAAGAGAAAGTCGGCTGATGGGGTAGTAAATATTGGGAGGGTGTCTGGGGTGTGTGGCGTATATGGATGGTCGGGTGTCGAGGCAGGGGTGAAAACATGGGGACAAATGTTGGAGCAATGAGAGATGTGGAGAGGGAGAAAAGGAAAAGGCGATATCAAGAGCAGCTGGAGGGAAGAGAGGCTGGAGTAAAAATGGGATGTCATGCTGAGGAGCTGTGCAACGAAGAATCTATGTTTAGGCTGCCGCATTATCAACATCGTGCCGGTTTGAATATGGATTCTTCACCGCGTTGCGGTTCAGGATGACAGATAAAAAATCACAGTTCAGGATGACACGCCCAATCGTCGGCGGTAAATTAATCCAGACAATGACGGCGAAAAAACTGTACCAAAGTTAATAAGGTTAATTAAAGATTTTCTACCTCATCCCGGTATAGATTTTACTGTCATCCGGGATTTTGCGGCCAATGCCTTTTTTGAGTTTATTCAAGCGGACAAACCCTGTTTCACCGCTGTCTATCATAACTCTTGCCCAGACCTGATTAGGCGTATATCCGGTCAGACGGACAGTTGTTCGGCTTTTAATTTCCGCTAACTTATCAAAATTATCATCCGGGCCATACATCACCGAAACCGGCTCAAGCACATAATAAAGACGTTTATCGTCGTCTGTATCAACCGGAATATCAACGACCTTTGAGACAACAACATCGTCAACTCCTCGACCGCTGTTAAAATGAACTTCCTGATAATAAGTCACATCATCATGTTTGGCAAAATACTTATTAAATTCTCGCCAATTCATTACTTTGGTCGAAACCCCCATTAACAAAATCAACAGTAATATGCCGGGAAACAGCAGCTGCAAATTTTTCAACTGACGAAAATTCCATGCTGCCGGTTTGGGAGCCTGAACAGGTGGTAATCCTCGCAGAAAACGATTGATTAACTCTATCTCATCACCCTGGGCATATTCTAGTGCCAACTGCCCGGATAGATAAGACTGTTGCGCTTTATTATCTTGCGCATAGGCAATCATATTGTGCACCAGCAATGTTAAATTTTCCGACCGATTAGTCCCGATATTTTTGTAATTGGCCGCAATCGCATGGACATTGTGTGCTAAGCCGGGAATATTCCACCATCCTAAAGTCCAATTAATCAAAGAATTTCGCAGCACCAGACTTTTGGCTTCATTAAAATTACAAATTTCAGCGGGAGCAACATCCGAAAAAGAGGTGAACTTACCAATAACCTGTCTTAAGGTTATTGTACGCAAATTGACTTCCGGTTGACCTTTACGATTCATATAAACTTTGAGATTTCTCATATCCGGAAATTTTGCAGCAGGATAGATACGCGCTAATAAATCATAAATCAGGCGTTGTTTGTCATCATTAATCACATCGTAGGCGACAGATATTTTTTGAAAAGTTTCTACCGCTGCCGGATCCGTATTATGGTCCGGATGCCAGCGTTTTGCCTGCTCACGGTAGCTACGTTTAATTTCTTCATCCCCAGCCGTTAAGGATAATCCGAGAATTGCGTAATAGCCTAAAGGATCCGCTGAATATCTACTCATATAAAAATTCCTGTCGGTAAAGTTTCATTAGTTATATCTTCACCGATTTTGATAAAATTTTCCTTAACATTAACTTTTATTGTTCCGGCATAACCAACCTCATGTAAGGTTGTTTTAAAAATATGCATAATATTGGCGCAAAGATCATTGCCAACAAAACGTTCGGTACGGATTATTAAATCAAACCGTTTATCGCGTGCCAAAGAATAACCGTCAAACTGAAACCGCCCCAGCTTGGTAAAATTGGTGTCAACGACAAAACGTGTCCCATATTTCTGTTTTTGCTGTTCAACTGTCTCATCTTCTTCATCATTATATTTTTTAACGGCCAAACGAATTTTTTCTATTCCTTCTCCGGTATAAAAGGGTATTTCTATCAACCGCCAAACTGGCGTTTCGCGTGATGACGATGTTAAGGCATTGGTCATCTGCTGCAAAGCTTCTCTGCCCTCTGCTCCCCCTGTTGTCAGCCGGTCAATAACTTCTTCGCCTAACCATTGGGTCATATCCTGATGTACCGCCGCCTTAACATAATTCACCATATTACTTAACATTGATTTGCCGACAGAAGGAAGCTTATTGATAAGAGCATTCATCGTTTCCTGCGGCAAGTTTAACGGCTTCAGGACATCCAGTATTTTTGTGACGGATAGAGGTTTAGCATCAGCATGGTTTGACGTAAACGGTAATAACGCCATTTCCTCCAGGAGAGCGGCACCTTTAGTTAAAGATAACGGCGGCAGGGTATTTTCTGTTGTTTGAAAAGCCTGAACGGCTTTCACCACCAGCTCAACCGGCAACCCATTATCCAATTTTAACTGGGTCGCACTGATAATATCACCCAAAGGCGTGCGAAATGCCGTCAAATTTATTTCCGGAGAAACTTTGGTTTGTGCCGGAAGAATTTTTCCTTCTAAGTTATGTAAGGCATTTTCCAATTTAACGGCAAAATCAGGCTGTTGGGGATTTTGTAACAGACTTTTTAGTGTTTGAAGTGCTGTTTGAGTTTCCGGCAGCATGGGGGGACTTCCCTCTGGCAATACTTTTTGAAAAACCGTTTCGATTTCAACATTCGGCAAAACTGCGGTTAATTCCGCTGATAACTGTTTGACACCCAAAATTTCAACAGCCGCCGTTTTAAGTGTCAGCGGGTGGAGCCGCACGTCAAATTTTCCCGTTTGATTTTCTGTAATGACAATTGGTGCTTCTGTTCGGGGAGTTTCTTTAGATACCGGCAATAACCATTTATCCGCAGGACGACCATCAATTGTCTGAAATTTAAAAGCGACCGTATTTTCCCGAGTTGAAGTAATCCGAATTTCTGCCGGATATGGCCTGTTTTCAGAAAATAGCTGCAACTGCGTGGCTGATGATATATTTAATTTGACAGGAAGCTGAAAAAGCTGATTGTTTACTTCCAAATTTATTCCGGCTTCTAATCCGTTTGTTCCCGACTGGATACTGATATTCAACGATTGTCCGGGTTTAAGATTATCCAATCCGGTTCCGGAAATGTCTATGTTACCGCCAAGGGATGAAGAATCATTTCCGGTGGTCTGGTTCGGTGCTGTAACGGAAGGAACCAGCGTTTCCATTTATTTTTGCTCCGAAATTAATTTGCGCGCAATAGCGATCACATCTTCTGCCGCTTCAGAAGTCGGAAAACGGTTAATTAGCGGGGTTTGATTACGAATTGCATCGCGCACCCGCGTATCACGCCGAATTATTCCCAGCAAAGGCGGGGTAATTTTAAGAAAATTGGTGCAAGCTTTAAGCAGTGTTTCATATGTCCGCTGACCTTCGCGCAAAGAATTAGCTTGATTAATGACGACATTTATATCCGACTTCGGGTATTGCATAGCCATAATTTTTATAAAAGCATACGCATCGGTCAAGGAGGTCGGCTCATCCGTGCAAAGTACAATAATCTTTTCTGCCATACTGGAGAGAATCCGCACCGGTTTTTCAACCCCTGCCCCCATATCCAGAATAACTTTATTATAAGACGATGCCAATAATGATAAATCTTCACCTAAAATCTGCAAACGCCCAATCGGCATAGATGCCAATCCGGCAGATCCCGAACGTCCGGCAATAATATCAAAATGCGTTCGGTCACAGTGATGAATGACCTGATTCAGGGTTTTAGCACCGGCAATGACGCTCCCTAAATCATCTTTAACCATTAATCCCAGCTGAATATCAATATTCGCCAACCCCAAATCTCCATCAAAAAGGAGGGTTTTCTGCTTATAGCCGCTCAAAGCATGAGCCAGCGTAATTGAAAACCAGGTCTTGCCAACGCCGCCTTTACCTGAAGCAACGGCAATCATATTCTTACCGCGGCGCACGCTGCGCGGTGTTGCTGCCCGAGGCATAATCTTTAATTCATCCTGTTTGTTTTCCATGGTTTTCTCTTTCTTCATCAAGGCAAAATAAGTTTGGCCAAAGACTTATGGTTTATGGCGGCCAGTCCCTGCGCTATCGATGAACTGACACTGGCGGCACAAAAGCCTGTTCGGCAGCAGCCGGCAATTGAAATCAACGAGCCGATACGTCTGGTTAAATCCAACCGTGTCGGCAACAAATATTTAACACCGAACTGATTAAAAATCTCGGCTATTTCAACGGCTTCATATGAATTTTTTCCAGCGTCGGCTGTCAGAATTATGTCACTTTTAATAACTTCTGCCAAACCACGCAGGCGATCTATCTCGGTATTGATAAACGGATTCACTCCCGGGGTATCTATCAGCACCAATTGATATGTCTGCCGCGCAGAACGCACGGCTTCATAAAGGCTGCGTTCACCCTTGCAAAAAAAGAAATCCGTCTCCAAAATTTTAGCAAAGGCTTCAAGTTGATGATTGGCTCCGGCTCGCACATTATCCGTACTGATAATGCAACAATTGATTTTATTAAAACGTGCCTGTGTCGCGACTTTGGCAATAACAGTAGACTTTCCGGAACCAGGAACACCCATAAACATTTTAACCGGACAGGACAAATCCAACAGCGAGCCGAAAGAAAACATTTCACTAAAACAGGCAGACAACAGACGATGCTCATCGCTTATTCCCCGCTCCAAGCTTAAATTACGGCAGTAAGCCAAAATACGCTCGGCTACGGTATCAATAACACCGTGATAATCCAAACAATCTCGCAAGCGACTGTCATCAAACCGAAAACGGCTGGGCGTAATTCGCAATTCATCTGCGTGAGTGAAATCAATATCTTCCCGTTCCTCAAGGGCGGCAACGACTTTTACCTGTCCGTCCAACGTTTCGGTCGAAATAATAACCGCGTCAGCTCCCAGCTCTTCTTTTACTAAAAGCATTGCCTCTGACATGGTGGCGGCAAGGTAATTTTTGATACGCATCCCTTACCTCCTAAATCTGTCCGACTGTTTTGATTTTTGCTTTAGGGTGAATTTCATTTTGAGACATAACAACTGTCAACGGGCGGAAACGTTCAATAATTGAGCGGACAAAAGGACGAATACCGGGGCTGGTCAGCAAAACAGCCGTTTCACCGCGGACAGCCAGTTCTTCCATCACCTGTCTAACTTTGGTAATAAAGGCTTGCAAAGCTGTCGGTGCCATTGCCAACTGGCGATCATCCCCCTCACCGACAATTGCTTCGGCAAAGGCGTGTTCCCATTCGGGAGACAAAGTCACCAACGGAATAATTCCCAGTTCATTGGCATTCGCATTAGAAAGCTGCCGCGCCAAACGAGTGCGGACGTGTTCGGTAATAGCCATCAGACTGTGAGTTGAGGCCACCGCTTCGGAAATACCTTCCAAGATGGTCGGTAAATCGCGGATAGAAACACGTTCCTGCAGCAAATTCTGCAAAATACGCTGGACAGCACCAAGGCTGACTTTGCCCGGGATAAGCTCTTTAACCAATTTCTGGTGTTCTTTATCCAGCTCATCAAGAAGTTTTTGCGTTTCGGCGTAAGACAACAGCTCAGGCATATTATCTTTAACCAATTCAGTGATATGGGTAGTAACAACTGTTGCCGGATCAACCACGGTATAACCGCGGAACATCGCTTCTTCACGATAAGACTGATCCACCCACATTGCTTTAAGGCCAAAAGTCGGTTCAGTGGTATTTTCACCCGGCAGCGTAATCGGTTCGCCGCGCGGATCCATTACTAAAAGCTGGGTCGGGCGCAATTCACCTTTGCCGGCTTTGACTTCCTTTATGTAAATATTATACTCATTCGCCTCAAGCTGCATATTATCCTGAATGCGGATGGAAGGCATGACAAAGCCTAATTCACTGGCTAAAGCCCGACGCAAAGCTTTAATCTGATCTGTCAGCTTACGATTGGTCTCCTCGTTAATCAACGGCAGCAAACCATAACCGATTTCCAAGCGAATCAAATCTATTCGCAGAGCATTGGCTATCGGCTCGTCCGCAGCTTTGGCCAAAGCACCTTGCTTTTGCTCTTGTTCAAGAACTTCCGCGGCACGCTGACGCGCAGCTTTTTGCTGTTTATCTAAATAATAAGCCGTAACCCCGGTCAATGTTGCCAACAGAAGAAACGGCAAAGCCGGCGTACCGGGAAGAAAACCTAACGCTCCGGCCATAAAAGCACTCATGCCAAGAGCTTTGGGATAATTAGCAACCTGCTCAAACAATACTTTATCGGTGGCGTCCGTCATACCGGCTTTTGAAACCAGAATACCGGCAGCAACGGAAATAATCAGTGCCGGAATTTGCGAGACCAGACCATCACCGACGGTCAAACGAGTATAAGTTTCTCCTGCCGCCGAAAAACTCATATTATTCTGCACCATACCGATTATGATACCGGCAACAATATTGATGAAAGTAATAATCAAGCCGGCGATAGCATCACCGCGAACAAACTTGGAAGCACCGTCCATCGCGCCGTAGAAGGAGCTTTCTTTGGACAATTCTTCACGACGGGCGCGAGCTTCGTCCTCATTAATCAAACCGGAAGACAAATCCGCATCAATCGCCATCTGCTTACCGGGCATGGCATCTAATGCAAAACGGGCAGCGACCTCGGCAATACGTCCCGAACCTTTGGTGATGACCACAAAGTTGACGATAACCAGAATGGCAAAAACAATCACGCCGATAACGAAATTATTACCCATGATAAATCCGCCAAAGGCCGCAATAACTTCACCGGCAGCATCCGGTCCCTGATATCCTTTTGCCAAAATTAAACGCGTGGAAGCCAGATTTAACGACAGACGATACATGGTCGTAATCAGCAAAACCAGAGGAAACGCACTGAACTCATTCGGTTTTTCAATAAAAATGGCGGTCATCAACACCAAGCAGGCAATAGTTATAGATAAAGCCAAAGCAATATCCAACAGCCAAGCCGGCATCGGCATAATCAAAATGACCAGCATTAAAATAATGGCTAAAGCAAAGAAAATGTCTCCGCGTTTGGTCGAGGCAACCAGCAGTTCTTTAAAGGATTTTCCGCCGAAAGGCGCGGTATTATTTGCAATTTTCTTAGCCATGTTTCGGTTTTATATCCTAGAGTTCGGGGACATCAAAGCCCTCATCCTGATATTGTTTAAGCTTATTACGCAGTGTGCGGATGGATATTCCGAGAATATTTGCCGCGGTAGTGCGGTTGCCCAATGTATGTTTCAGGGTGTCGATAATCAAATTACGCTCCATACTGGCAACAGTGGTGCCGACAAATTCTCCGCCGGTCATTTCGGTTTCGGATTGCGGATTAATGACAGAATCAATATCGTCCAGAAGGACTGCATCTTCATCAATCTTATCACCGGTGCTTAATAAAACGGCGCGATGGATTGTATTTTCCAATTCGCGGACATTTCCCGGCCACAGATAATTCAAAAGCTTTTGTTCAGCTGCCGGGGTCATTTCCTTAAGAGGAATATCGTTTAATTCAGAATATTTTTTAGCAAAATGCTTTGCCAAAACAACAATATCGTCAGGGCGATCTTTAAGCTGCGGAATATTGATGTTGACCACATTCAGACGATAATACAAGTCCTGGCGGAAAGTTCCGTTTTTAACACATTCATCCAGATTGCGGTTTGACGTGGCAATAATGCGAGTGTCTACTTTAATTGGAGCTTTGCCGCCGATGCGATCAATTTCTTTTTCCTGAATAGCTCGCAACAGCTTAGCTTGAATTTTGACATCAGTCTCTGAAATTTCATCTAACAACAGTGTTCCGCCGGAAGCTTCCTCAAATTTACCGATACGCCGGGCCACCGCTCCGGTAAAGGCACCTTTTTCATACCCAAACAACTCTGATTCCAACAGTGTTTCAGGAATAGCGGCGCAGTTAACGGCGACAAATTTTTTGTTAGCCCGTTTAGAATTATCATGCACAAAACGAGAAAAAATTTCCTTACCGGTTCCCGAAGCTCCGGTCAACAAGATACTGGCCTCAGACGGCGCAACTTGCTTGGCCAACTTTAAAACTGCTTCCGTTTTCTTATCACCATAAATCAGCGCATGATTTTCACGAGTTGCCGCAGCCAAAACAGCACCAATCATTTCAGGATCCGGCGGCAGCGGAATATATTCTTTAGCTCCGGCCTTAATGGCTTTAACGGCCAAAGATGAATCGTTGGCCACTCCGCAGGCGACAACTAATACATTTATACGCTCTTGCTCCAGAGAAGAAATAAATTTATAGACATCCAGTTTGACGTCTATCATAACCAGTTCAATAGCTTTACCGGAACGCAAAATATTCAGCCCGGCCTCTTCATTATCGGCTATAGAGACATGACCGCCTTGTTGGATGGCAATCTTACTCGCCGCACCAATCTGCCCCTCTAATGTTCCGACAATCAATAATTCCATTTTTTATCCTTATTTAACCGGAGACTTGACAATTTCTGTCATGGTTATGCCCAGCTTATCATCAACGACCACAACCTCTCCGCGGGCAACCAAATTATTATTAACATAGATGTCAATCGCCTCGCCGACTTTGCTGTCCAACTCAATAATTGCACCTTTGTTCAGCTTCAACAGCTGACTGACTTTCATTTTGGTTTTGCCGAGAATGGCAGATACCTTCACCGGAATATCATAAACTGCTTCCAAATCACTGGCAGAGCTTGGAATATCAAAATCATCCATACCGGAATCTTTTTTAAGAATCGGCTCATCATCCAGAATGGCACTTTCGCTTAACTCATCTAATTCTAAATTATCAGTCATGTTTTATCTCCGGTTTAACATCTTCTCCGTTATCAAGCAAATCAGTCACTTTAGCAAGCTGATTAGCACCTTTCAGTTCTACTCCGCCATTTTCCCACTCTATGCGACAGTCGTTTTTAGCCAGCGAAGCATCTTTATGCAAGGCAATTTTACCCTCAAAGTCATAGCTATTTGCCAACGAAGCAATCTTTTCTTGCGCATATGATATAATATCAGGATGAATATAGAAAGACAATTTTGCTTCATCTTTAAAATTGTTGAAATTATCAGCAATAAAGCCGGATACTAATTCAGCGGCCTGCTGCTCCATCAGGGACGGAACTAATTTGACAATCGCGGTTTTTATCATTTCCAACGCCTGATTTTCAATCTCTTTACGATATTCTCCCGCATCAGACAACAAAACCGTCAGTTTTTGAGAAATATCTGTCAGCAAGGTGTTGGCTTCAGCCTCCAAACTCTCTTGAGAGTTACGCTTTCCCTGCTCTAATCCTTCCTGGCGAGCGGCATTTAACATGACATCAACTTCACTTTGCAGATATGTCTTTTCCGTCGGTTCTTCATCAACCGGTTCAGGGTCAACAATCACTTCTTCAATTTCCGGTTCCGGCGGTATAACCGGAATCTCAATCTCTTCAGCGACAATTTCCGGTTCCGGCAACACCTCCTCCGAATCGTCAACAGGTAAATTCTCTTCCGGTTTGGCTTCAATAATGAAGTTGTCGAATAAAAACTTTTTCAGCTGTGCCATTACCCCGCCCTTAGTAAATCAGCTCATCATTATCTTTACCTTCGCTAATGACAATCTCACCATTATTGGAGAGTTCTTTCGCGGCGGTAACAATATACTGCTGGGCTTCTTCAACATCACGCAGACGAACAGGCCCCATAGCCTCCATATCTTCCTTAAGGATTTTTCCGGCACGAGAAGACATATTATTGAAGAACAGGTCTTTAATGGTTTCTGACGCGCCTTTCAAGGCTACAGCCAATTTATCCTTATCGACATTACGCAGCAAGATTTGAATACCCTGAGCATCAACACGGCTGAGATCTTCAAAGGTAAACATAAGAGATTTAACGCGTTCGGCAGACTCACGGTTACGTTCTTCCAGTGCTTCCATAAAGCGGCTTTCGGTATTACGATCCAAAGAGTTGAAAATATCAGCGATAAGTTCGTGCGAATCGCGCCGGGTAGATTTGGACAGATTGCTCATAAACTCTTTTCGCAACGTTTTTTCCAAACCGTCAAGCACTTCTTTCTGCACCGAATCCATACGGATCATACGCATGACAATTTCCATTGCAAAATTTTCCGGCAACAGAGCTATAACTTTAGCGGCATGCTCCGCTTTAATTTTTGACAAGATAACGGCAATGGTTTGCGGATATTCGTTTTTCAAATAATTTGCCAAAACGTGTTCGTTTACATTGCCAAGCTTATCCCACATGGTGCGGCCGGCAGGACCGCGAATTTCTTCCATAATATTAGACACACGGTCTTTATCCAGTGCTTTGGAAAGCAAGCGTTCCGTACTTTCATAAGTTCCGACCAAGGCACCTGTTGAAGAAACTTTGTCAACAAACTCAGAAAAAAGCTGTTCAACAACGTTGGAATTAACCTTACCCAAGCTGGCCATAATAACCGACAACTCTTTGATTTCTTCATCATCCATCAGAGAGAAAATTGAAGCCGAGCGTTCTTCATCCAGAGACAACATCAAAATTGCCGCTTTTTGCTGGCCGGATAAAATATTAAAATCATCAATTACATTTTGCTTCATTAAAGTCTCTCATCTGCTTAATTGTTATCGTTGGAGTAGAGCCAGCCGCGAATAACATTAACCGCAGCATCCGGGTTTTTCTCCACAATCTCTCCGACCTTTTTAAGCGAAGATACTTTCACTCGGCCGTCAATCTTATTCAGATTGATTAGCTCCTCCACTCCGCTTTCATCGTCATTTAAGAAATTAGAGAGCAGAAGATTATCGTCCTCGGGATTACTTCCGAGCAGACGCCCGTCATTATTATTGCCGGACACATCAAAAGCATTATTAATCAGCGGGCGGATGACCAACAAAATGACCAATATCGCAACGACAGCTACGCCAACTCCTTCAGCAATACGGATTAATTCGTCTTTCGTAAAGCCCATAATCAATATTTCCTGCACTTCTTCTATCTCCGGCATCATATTTACAAAACGCATATTTTCAACTTCAACCACATCACCGCGATCAGCATCATACCCAACGGACGAACGAACAAGAGCTCCGATTTTTTCCATTTCTTCCGGGGTGCGGGGGCGATAGACCATTTTGCCCTCGTTATTTTTCTCATATACACCATCCACCATGACAGCTATTGTCAGACGCTTAATTGTTCCGGTATTTTTAACTTTATTTCGCACGACTTTGGAGATTTCGTAATTAATTGTCTCTTCCGTACGAGAAGTTTGAGAACTGCTGCCGACTCCGGTTGACATAACATCACCGTTAGGAATATTCTGCGCAACGGTGACAGGATTTTCACGGCTGTTGTTAATTCCTTCCTCCGTAATTGTCGCCTGAGAACGCACCACCTGAGTATCCGGGTCATAAATTTCTTCTTTAGTGACAACCTGATCAAAATCCATCTCCAGATTAACCTGTGCCCGAACTTTTCCTTCACCGACCGTCCGCTCCAAGAGGTTCTGCACCTGCATTCCCATCTTGCGCTCCTGCTCCAATCGCATCAATTCGTTATTGGCTGCGGTCATCGCTTCAGGATCTTCGTAATTTTGTGTCAGCAACACACCTGCATTATCCACAATAGCAACGTTTTTAACATCCAACTTAGGCACTGAGGCGGCCACCAATTTTTGAATCGCCTGAATGCTTTGCGGACTTAACTGTCCCTTAACCGTTTTAATAACGACGGATGCCGTCGGTGCCTGCTCCTCCCTGGAAAACATTTCTCTTTTCGGCAAGACCAAATGCACGCGAGCATTTTTAATATTATCCACTGACCGAATCGTACGAGCCAATTCACCTTCCAAGGCTCTTATTAAATTGACATTCTGTACAAAGTTGGTTGACCCCAGCGCATCTGACTGGTCAAAAATTTCATAACCGACATTAGCTCCACCTGAAGACAAGGCGATTTCGGCAGTATTTACACGCAAACGATTGACCTCAGCCTGAGGAACTAAGATTTCCGTACCGTTCTTGGTTAATCTATACTTTACATTTTCGGTTTCAAGACGGGAAATAATCTGTTTAGCATTTTCCAGCTCAAGATCGCTATACAAAACAGCATAGTCTGTCGAACTCATTCGGGCAACAACATAGCCTAAAAAGCTGACGAGAAATATAATAACCGCTGCGATTGACGCCAAACGCCCCGGCGACAAGTTCTTTATTGTTTGCCAAAAATTATTCACTTTTCAGACCCATTTTTTCAAGTTAAGCTTCTAATTATCTTAATGATTAACGTAAAAAAGCCATTAAGGGAAGACAATATTATTAATTTTCACAGCCCTTTCATGCTCATATCCTCCTAAAGCCCCGTCAGCTTTGACGGGGCTTACTTCAGGAGAGTAATTTTATTTGTGCAAATCTTTAAGAATCAGCTCTAAGTCATACGAGTTAATTCATCAAGCATTTCATCGGCCGTGGTGATAATCTTGGTAGCAGCCGAATAAGCACGCTGAGTAACAATCATGTTTGAGAACTCTGTCGCGAGATCTGTTTTGGAAGATTCCAAAGCTCCGCCTGTAATCTCACCGGCACCGTTGGTTCCGGCCATTTTCAACAGAGCCTGCCCTGAAGCATCGGTTTCCAACCAAGAGTTACCTGTCAGAGATTCCAATCCTTCCGGATTAGCAAAGGTCGCCAAAGGCAGAATAGCTATCGGACGAGTTTCACCATTGTCAAACAGAGCCGTAACAACACCGTTGGTGTCAACACTCACACCGGCATAGCTTCCGAATTTCGCACCATCTTGTTTAATATAGTTGGTGGTGAAGTTACCAGACAAGTTTGTCAAACCGTCATTAGTTCCGACATTACCCATATTCAGGGTAATAGGTGTACCGTGACCGCTTTCACCGGTCATATTTTCAGCACCGTTAGCCCATTCGATTTCCATCGAATTCACCCAAAATTCTTTCGGAGTACCATCAGAATTAAAGCGAACCGCCGGAACAATGGAACCCTGCTGATCCTGAGTGGTGTTGGTTTTGAAAGTATTACCCAAAACGGCATTTTTGTTCTGAATAGAACCCCACTCGCCGTCCTTATTACGGATAACACCGTCAATCGCAGCACCTAATCCGGTCGTGTCTATTGTAATATCTCCACCGGAAGATGACGGCAAAATTTCAAGCGTCATACCGCTGGCGACAAAACGGTTCGGTTCATCGGCCGTATTATTCAACGCGGCAGCTAAAGCTTTAACCACTTTAGTCGGGTCAATATCAGCACCGTTAATCGCATCAGAGATATCAACATTCAAAGGATCGTTGACATCCGGCGTAGATGTAAAGGTATAAACTTTACCGTTGATGGTGATTGTTTTACCTTCATAATCAGCCGCTGCAGTTGAATTAAAGTCCAAACGAGCACCGTTTTTGATATCATCGTCAATTTGCGGGATATCAAAGATACCGGTAGGCAGACCTGTATCTGCACGAGGATTAACCGCGCTTTGCAGACAGGACAAAGTCTTGCTGGCATCAATCGTCAAAGCAGATCCCATTGTTGACTGAACAATACTGATTTTGTTGCCATCGGCCGTAAAGCGATCAGCCGAAGGCATATTGGCTTTCAACGCCGTTTCAAAGTTTTTCACAAAATCGTCAACAGAAACAACCTGACGGCTGATTTCAACCGGAATATTGGTTCCGGTATAAGTGTCCGCATTATTAACAAACTCAAAAGTATAAGTTTTACCGGAGCCGGCATCGGAAATGCTGATGGTTGATCCGTTTTGCGGAATGGAAGAAAACTCCAATTGTCCGGCAGCGTAATAAACATCTTTAGACAAGTCTTTGCCGTTTTCGGTCGTACCGGTCATAACCAGACTGGCGGCACCGCTCGGAATGGTACTTCCCATGGACCAGCCGTTGGAACTGGTTTTGGTATATTCTAAGCTCAGATTGCTGGCATTACCAAGGCTATCATAAATCAGGGCGGAAATTTTTTCCTTACCGCCGGCACTGGCGTTGGCCGGGTCAAAAATAGGCGCACTTGACGGCAGGTTAGCACCAAGGCTTATCTGTTGGGTCGGGGTAGCTGTTCCGCCAATAGTGGACAGATTGACCGGGCGCAGGTTGCGGCTGTCAATGATGTTATCATTGATATAAATGGTTTTTCCGCTCTGATCATAGTAAGCTTTCATATAGTTAATGCCATTGACATTGACCACACTGGCGTTCGGATTGCCGTCCCAAGGCAACAGAGACCATCCCTGAGCATAAAATCCGCCGGTATTAACCAAGTAGCCGTTGTCATCAAGACCGAAGCTACCGGCGCGGGTATATGCCCACATATCGCCCTCACCTGGATTAGCCGCCTGATTGACAACAAAGAAACCGCTGCCGCTGATTGCCAAATCAGTTGAAGATGATGTGGAAGACAACAACCCTTGTGCACTTATTTCCTGCCGAGGGCGAGACTGAACACCACCCGGAGAATATAAAGTTGAAGAAGTTTGTTTGGTCACCAAAGTTGAAAACTTGCTGCTTGTTACTTTGTAACCGATTGTGTTGACGTTGACGATATTATCAGAGATGGCTCCCATGGCACTGGACTGCGCCGCCAAACCTGAAATACCCGACTGCATCGCACCGAAAATACTCATTGTTTTATCTCCTAAAGTTCAAAATTATAATAATCCGAGGGTGGCGGCACCAACAGCAGCTTCTGCCGCAGTTTTTAATACTTTCGCCGCATCAGCCAGCGTACTGCTTTCCTCACTGTCACCCTCTCCCGGTGTATTTGTATCTTCTCCGGCACCGGGTTTACCTTTATCAAAATAATCATCATTGCGAATCGTCAGGATATCTCCCAGACCCGCAGTTACAGCATCTCCCAGACCGACATAAACGCCGTTACTGTCACTTGCCACACCGGTCACTTTACCAAAAATGGTCGTGGTTACGGTTGCAGCGGTTTCTCCTGAACCGACTTTGGTTGACACTTCAATTTTGTAAGCTCCGTCTTCTAACTGATTGCCGTCGGCATCCTTGCCGTTCCACTCAAAATCGTGTGTTCCCGCAGTGATTTGCGCCTGCTCCGAATATACGATTTTACCGTTTAAATCCTTAACCGTAATAACGGCACTTTCGACATTCTTGTCTAATGTATAAGTTGCTTTGGCGTGCCCGCCTTCCAAAGGCATAACATTTCCCAAAACCTGAGCCACTTTGCCAATGTAGGATACAGCTTGTGCTCCGAGGTTAGACATATTAAGAGCCAACAAAGTCTCGAGTTTGGAGTTGGTTTGAATTGCTTGTTCAACGCTGGAATACTGAACCAACTGATTGGTAAATTCTGCCGTATCCATCGGGTCCAAAGGATCTTGATATTTCAACTGTGTGGTCAACAGTGTCAGAAAAGTATTCATATCCGCCGATAACTTATTGGCCGCAGTTTGTGTTGCGGAGCTTGTTCCCGACTGGGTATAACCGTTTAATGCGTTAATATCTGTCATCGTCATTCTCCTTATTTACACACGAATATTCAAACCGCCGGTGCCATCCCAGGCCGTTCCGGCAAAAAGATCATTTCCGGCAGTATCCATAACTGTTTCCTGTTCCAGAGCATTGCCTATAAAACTGCGCAAGTTATTTCTCTCCTGCTCACGACCGGCCTGCCCGTCATCACGAAAGCTAAAGCTAAGACTGCCTTCATCCGTTTGGAAACCGGCTTCCTCAAAGGCTTTTTGCAGATTAGCCATTTCTTTTTGAAGAATTTCTGCAGTCTCCGGACGACCGGAAACAATATGCGCCTGCAATTTTCCATCTTTGCCAATCTGCATTTTTACTTCTATTTTACCCAAATCTTCCGGTTTCAACTGAATTTCAATTGTATCAACACCTTTAACGGCTGACTTGGTAATATTAACTTTAATTTGTTCAACAACTTCTCGCCCCATGCCTTTATAAACATCACGAAAAGAAGATGCTCCGTCGTTAGCCGGAGCCGGACGAGCATTCGCCAGCATTTCGCTTCCCGTTGCTCCGGATGAAGCCAAAGAAACAGTAGCATTTTCAGCAACAACCGCCGGTGCTGCTTCAGTCGACACCGCAGAAGTTACGCCTCCGGCCGCGGCAACAGATGCTAAAACAGTATTCTTAACTTGTGTTGCAGCCTGATTATTAGTCGACGGCTCTGCCAACACACTGCTATCTATCAACGGATTTGAAGCCTCCCCTTCTCCCTCCGGCAAAACAACTTCATTTGACACAGCTTGAGCCGTCATCAAGTCTCTATCCACGAGGTCGGCAATTTTTTCCGCCTTGACACTGACTTCCATCTTAACTTTGTGGTTTTCACCAACGACTTTACTCAATTCCGCAGCCTGTGCCTCAATCTCTGATACACTTTCAGTCCCTTGACCGGCAACAACATCCTTTACCGGTTTAACTGCAGAAACAGCTGTCTCCGTTGCTAACGCTTCAACCTTATCACCACTTGCCGGCTGCATAGCTCGCAGAACCTCTTTAAAAGCACCCATATCGGTCTGAGCATCTGAAGCGGGCTTGACCAACACCATTTCAGAAGAAGCCTCAACCACCACATCATCAATGCCGGCTCCGGCCAGTTGAGCAGCCAGATCTTCACCGCTTACTTGAAATATTTCACCATTGGCAGGATTAACAACAGACACCGTTCCCATTAAAGCTAACGCATCAAGAGAGACTTCCATAACATCCGCAGTGTCGCGCTCTGCTCCCATATCCTCTTCAGAAAACTCTGCAGTTTCAACTTCTTCAGCATTGTTTTTTGCTGACGCATTTTCCTTAGATGTGTTCTCTGCTACAACTTGATTTTTATCCTCTGATGACTTTACCGTATTTTTTTCAACATTTTCAGAGGCTTTGCGAAGCGGCTTATCTGCTTTTGCATCGGAACGTTTTTCAGCGGCCGGCTGTTTTTCCTTTACAGCCACCTTTACATTGTCTAACGAAGCATTTTTACGCGTTGCAAACTCAGGTGATTTTTCCACTGCAGCTTCACGGTTATTTTCCAAGCCGGACAACAAATCACTAAAACCACTCATACCGGCAGAGCCTCCCGGCAGAACAGACCGATTAGCCTGCAACAAATTCAGCAATCCGCTGTTATTTACATCTTTAACTTCCATCGCCTAAATTCCTTAACGAATTATCCTAGCAGAGATATATGCAAACAGCGTGCCATTTTTATAAAGCACAAAAAAAAGCTCCCCGAAGGGAGCCTCTAAAAAACATATCTATTTAACTTCTGACCTTTGCCCACAGCCGTCAGCCAAGCCTTTAGCTATATTCATATTAATATTAATCAATATATTTAAACTTTCTGGCTTAGGTTCTGAAATAACCTCCAGCGTACGGCGGAAAACAAACAGTGCCAAATTAAGAATATTGTTACGAACTTCAGGCGGCTGCGGACAATCATCTTCCTTCATCGCGCTAGCGATAATTGTCCACAAACGACGATTTTTCTCAAGAGCCTCCAGCAGATGCCCCTGCTCGGTTTCCCAATGCTCCTTAATAACATTTAGAGAAGAGGCCGCCCTAATAAAAGCTCTGCTTTCCAATTCTATCTGCCCCATTGAAGAGACTTCAGTATTCGAATATTTTTTTACTTCATCCATTATATTGCCCGCCGTTTATAAAATCTAAAAACTTTTTTAATATAATTTAGTTAATTTATTATTAGCCGTCAGCTTTTATTAATAAGCATTTTTTATACAAATTCAGGAACCACAATGACTAAATTTTATAAATTTATTTTATCGCTTCTGTTGTTCACACTGATATCCGGTGTCGCTTCGGCAATGATTGAAATGAAGTCAGACAAAAACGATCAGCGCAAAGGGTTAAAAGTAACATCTTTTCTGGACTATCCGCCATTCGGAGAAGTGGTTAAGTCTGAATACAGTTTACCGAAAATGCAAACAATATACAATAAATTTATAGAGGATTACGCCAAAGACAACCATTATGATTTATCTTATATTATCGACAAGTCATACAAAAATCTGGTAATGGATGTTCTTCGCGGCGAAATAGACCTGATACTCGGCATCTATTATGATACATCTATTTATACCGGTATTGAATATGTTTACCCGGCCATTCTAAACAACCCGATGTCCGCCGTCATGCTCCCCAACAGAATCAACGAAGTTCATAAAATGGACGACCTCAAAAAACTTAAAGGCGGCATGGACAGTCGTGAACATTTGGCTGATTATGTTACCAAAGCCATGAAAAATTATGATGTTGTTTATACTGATAATTCAGAAGACCTTTACCGCAAGCTTTTTACCGGCGAAATTGACTATGTTTTCACCAGCTACTATTACGGCATTGTTCAGACTTCACGCCTCGGTATTCGCAAGCAAGTCAGCTTCAGCAAACAATCTTTATGGGATATGCCGTTATTTATCGGCGTTTCCAAGACAGCACGTTATCGAAAATCTTTGTATTCCACGTTAAGCAAAATGCTGCAAAACCCTCAATATAAAGAAGATTTGCAAAAACATTTAATCGCAACCATCCAAGAAACAGAACGCAAAAATATCGGCGTTGTTCCGCCTGCTTTTATAAAAAAATAAGCACGCATAACTACGCACCGCGCTTGACCTTTAAAATCTTGCCGCTAAACTTATTTATTATGATATATTTTGCAGTTATGTTGAGGTCTGTCACATGGTTCTTTTAATTCATCATCCGGTTTCTCCCTTTTCTCGCAAGGTGCGAATCGTCATGACGGAAAAAAAGATGCTCTTCGTTCCCAAGGAAGAAGAGCCGTGGCGTTTGTCGCAGGATGTTTTTAAACTTAATCCGTCCGGAGATCTTCCGATATATATTTATGACGGTAATGTGGTTGCCGGAAATTATGCCATTTGTGAATTTCTGGAAGAAATCAGCAAAGACTACAAGCTCTTACCGCCGGATGTTAAATCCCGAGCCGAAGTTCGACGTCTGACCGAGTGGTTCGATGACAAATTTTATCGTGAAGTCTACAGAAACGTTGTTTATGAAAAAGTTCACAAGCGTTTCAAAAGCGGTTTGGCTCCGGACTCCCGAATCCTCAAAGCAGGACTGAACAATTTAAATTTTCATTTGGAATATATTGACTGGCTGGCAGAACGCAACAATTATCTTGCCGGAGAAAATTTTTCGTTGGCAGATGTTGCTGCTGCCGCCCATTTGTCAGTTCTTGACTACTTGGGGGATGTTCCTTGGGAAGGCTATAAAAATGCCAAATTGTGGTATTCCAAAATCAAATCGAGGCCAAGTTTTAAGGACATCCTTAAAGACAATATTAAAGGTATTCTGCCGGCTAAACATTATGCAAATCTGGACTTCTGACATGACTAAAAAATTTTTACCGATAACGCTTTCTTGCCTGCTGGCTTGCTCTTGCAGTTTTTTCTCCAAAGGACAAGGACAAGTTATTTATCATTGGGAAAGAGAAAATACCGGTATCGAAAAATTTTCTCGGGATCACTCAGAATGTATGCGCAGTGCTGAAAATATCCGCCTGCCGGATTTTCGCACCTGGTTTTATTCAGAAGAAGTTAAACTTGATATTCGCGCCGACTGGCATGCTGAAAAAGGCATTTGGGCCAGTTATGTTCCATACCCCGGCGCAATGCCTTTGGTTGTCAATTCTCTGCGCGATGATGCAGATTCCGACCCCAAAGAATATCGCTTATGCATGGAAGACAAAGGCTATTGGCACCGAACATATAACCTTCCGTCCGTTACCAACATTTATGTTTATAAACCGCAACGCGTTTTGCAGGACGTTCCGTTTAACAACAACGATTACTAGACTTAACGCCCCGATAAAGACATTAATCGGTTAAACAGTGCTTGACGGGATGCTTCCTGTTTCTTTAATGTATTATAGATTTTTTCTGCCTTTTCTCGGTCTAATCGTTGATGGTGCACGGCTTTTAATAACGCCTCACCTTTATCTTCAAAATGAACGCCCGAAAGAATAACCCGCCCTTTTCCATATTGGCGACTGATAACTGCCGGTTTGTTATCGGCAAAGTCATAACGTGCCAAAACTTCATTTTCAACCTCATCATCAAGCTCAAAATAAGGGCCGCCGTGATAATGGCTAACATATTCCTCCTTGTCATTCCAGCGCAAACCGACAACAGCCGAAGAAGCTGCATTTTTGGCATAAGGTAAGATATTGAGTTCTTTATATAAAGTTCCGATTGCCTGCCCCTCTATTAAATTCAATCCGCATTCGCTGATAATTTTCAACTCCGGTATATCTTTTTCAAAAATTGTGCGGCGGCAGGCATAATAGGCTCCTGCACAAATTCCATAGTAGATTCCGCCGTTTTTAACATAATCTCTGATTTTTTCATTACCTTGTATCTCAAGTTTACGACGATAGGGCGTCCCAGCACCTCCGGGAATAAAAAATGCCAGAACATTTTCATTCAGTTCATTATTTTTTATGATACTGGCCGCATCGGTAAAGCCGACATGACATCCTCGCGGCTCAAAATATTCGCGCAGCCCTTCCGCCAGCAAACTGACGTCAGCACAGCCGTAATCTTCATATATCAGAACTTTATTTCTCATAACATTTCTCGCGGAATAATTTTCATGAAAAAACCGCCCCGTGAGGCGGTTTTATTCAATTTATCAGCTTCCCTCTTATTTAGAAGCGGCAGCAGCTTCTTCACGAGCTTTGGCAGCAGCAGCCAAATCGTCAGCAATACGAGCAGAACGACCACGCAGAGCACGCAGGAAGTACATTTTCGCACGACGGACTTTACCGATACGAGCAACTTCAATTTTAGCAACATTCGGAGAATATAACGGGAATACGCGCTCAACGCCTTCACCGAAAGAAATCTTACGAACAGTGAAAGAAGAATTTAAACCGTCGTTTTTACGAGCGATGCAAACACCTTCATAAACCTGAATACGTTCACGGTCGCCTTCTTTAACCTTGGTGTGAACTTTCAAAGTATCACCCGGTTTGAAGTTCGGCATATTTTTGCCGGCGGTGAGCTTTTCCATCTGCTCTTTTTCGATATTTTCAATAATGTTCATCAGTTTTACCCTTTATAAATTTTTTTTAGTTTATATACCTAAACCTTTTGAGAATCAAGATATTTCTGCAAAAGATCCGGCCGTTTTTGTTTTGTGACTTCAAGTGCCTGTTGTTTGCGCCATTTGGCGATGTTTTGATGATGACCGCTCAAAAGGATGTCAGGAACAGATCGGCCCTCCCATTCAATGGGTCTGGTATATTGGGGATGTTCCAGCAAACCGTTTTCAAAACTTTCATCTACCGTGGAATCCGCATTACCCAAAACGCCGGGCAACAGGCGGATAACCGCGTCAAGCATAATCTGCGCAGCCTGTTCGCCGCCGGTAAGCACATAATCGCCGATACTGATTTCCTCAACATTGTAAGCATCCAGCACCCGCTGGTCTACACCTTCAAAGCGTCCGCAAATCACCGACAAATTATCTTCCGCTGCTAACTCATGAACCAAAGACTGAGAGAGAGGTGTACCGCGAGGGCTCATATAAATCAGCCGCCCTCCCTGATAGTTGGCACGCAAAGCGTTTCCCAAAATATCAGGCCGCATCACCATTCCGGCTCCGCCGCCGCAAGGCGTATCATCAACAGAACCATGCTTATCGACAGCATAATCCCGGATATTAATCGTCTCCAGCGACCATTTTCCTTCATCCAAAGCTCTTCCGGTCAGAGAATACCCAAGAAACCCCGGAAAAATTTCCGGAAATATGGTAAAAACCTTAACCTTCATCAGCTTCTCCGTCGTCCTCATCTTCCATAAAGTTAGGCAGAACAGATTCAACAATAATATAACCGTCTTTGACATTCACCTCAGGAACATATTCTTTAGTAAAGGGAAGCATCTCCAGTTTACCTGTGGCTTTAACCTTAATTTCGAGAATTTCACCGGCCCCGAAATTATATAAACCGGCAACCGTTCCCGCCGCTTCACCTGAAGAGGTTTTAACCTCAAGCCCGATTAAATCGGCTTCGTAAAATTCATCCTCTTCATCCAACTCCGGCAAAACCGAACGATCAACGTAGAAAGCTGTTCCGACCAAACGTTCGGCTTCGTTTCTATCATTAATCCCTTTAATTTTAACGCGGAGCAATTCCTTGGAATGTCCGACGACTTTAAGCTCAAACTTGCGGTCTCCCGCTTCATTTTCAACGACACCGTATTTATCTAAATCAGAATCAATTTCCGTAAAGCTTTTGACTTTAACTTCACCCTTAATTCCGTGAACGCCGGCGATGGCTCCCAAACAAATACGGTTATCATTTTTCATGCTTAAAGCGTCCTCATAATTATATTAAAAGCACTTAAACAATACTGATATTATTCAGCAGAAGCTTCAGCAGCAGCGGCTTCGGCAGCAGCTTTGGCTTTTTCTTCTTTTTCTTTCATGCGTTCCTGAGCTTTAGCTTTCGGAGCAGATTTTTTCGGCTGTTCACGAACAACCGGAGCAGCGCACAAACCGAGGTTAGCAAACAATTTTTGCAGTCTTTCGGTCGGCTGAGCACCTTTGCTTAACCATTCTTTAACTTTGTCCTGATTTAAAACCAAGCGTTCTGCATGATCTTTCGGCAAGAGCGGATTGTAAGAACCCAGTCTTTCAATAAAACGACCATCGCGAGGAGCTCTCTGATCAGCGACTACGATTTTGTAAAACGGACGCTTTTTAGAACCACCGCGGGAAAGTCTGATACGTACTGCCATTTATATTCTCCTTAAAAGTTAGAAAATTAAAACTTCCGCCTTATGGCTAAAACGGAAATTTATTACTCATTCCGCCCAGCATTTTGCTCAGCGGATTTCCTTGCATTTTAGGCATTGCGCCACCCATCATCGCTGACAAGCCGCCCATTTTGCCCATTCTTTTCATCATCAACGACATCTGCTCATATGACTTGAGCAGCTTGTTGACTTCATGAACTTCCACCCCAGCTCCCGCGGCAATTCTCTTCTTGCGCGAGGCCTTGATGATATCGGGATTTCTTCTTTCTGACATAGTCATGGAAAGAATAATCGCCTCTTGTTTTTTGACCAGATTGTCGCCGATATTGGCTTGTTCAATCTGAGCCTTAAATTTGGAAAGCCCGGGAATCATTCCGATTAATGATCCCATGCTTCCCAATTTTTGAACTTGTTTTAGCTGAGAGAGCATATCTTCCAAATCAAATTTGCCCTTCATCATTTTTTTAGCCATTTTTTCCGCTTCGTCTTTATCAACGTTCTCAATGGCTTTTTCCACCAGCGATACAACATCGCCCTGCCCTAATATACGGCCGGCAAGACGGTCTGGGTGAAACTCTTCAAACTCGGCAATTTTTTCGCCGGTTCCTAAAAACTTAATCGGCACACCGGCAACCATTTTCATAGACAATGCCGCACCGGCACGCGCCGAACCGTCAATACGGGTCAGAACAATCCCCGTCACACCGACTTTTTCATTAAACTCTTTAGCCACGACGCAAGAATCTTGACCAATCATTGCATCTGCAACCAATAGCGTTTCAGTCGGATTAGCAATTTTCTTAACCTCGATGACTTCGTTCATCAGGTCTTCATCGATATGTAAACGCCCGGCCGAGTCCAAAATAATGATTTCATATCCGCCTTTTTTGGCTTCGCTGATAGCACGTTTTGTGGTTTCTGCCGGTTTTTCACCTTTAATAATCGGCAAAGCATAAACGCCTATTTGTCCTGCTAACTGCGCCAACTGCTCCTGAGCTGCCGGACGATAAATATCCAACGACACCAACATTACTTTCTTGCGCGCTTTAAGCTTATTGGCGATTTTGGCAGATGTCGTGGTTTTACCGGAACCCTGCAAACCAACCATCAAAATACAAACCGGCGGCACAGCATTCAGATTAAGCTCAACACTTTCCGCGCCCAGAAGCTTAACCAGTTCATCATGGACAATCTTAATCACCATTTGCCCCGGTTGAACCGACTTGACGACCTTTTCACCCAAAGCCTGCTCTTTGACCTGAGCAATAAAAGACTTAACCACCGGCAAAGAAACGTCAGCTTCCAACAAAGCAACGCGGATTTCCCGCATAGCTTCATCAATGTCTTTTTCATTTAACACCCCGCGGGAGGTGATTTTTGAAAAAGCGGAACTTAATTTTTCACTCAGTGCATCAAACATCACGCACGGCGTGAGCGTCCGGTTAGCTGTTTAACTTTCAGCGGCCTGACACCACGTTGTTATCTCCTTTCCTATTACCCGAAGCCGCGTTGCTGTCTGCAATCATTGCTTCAAACCAGTGCCTATATACTATTGCACGCCAGTGTGCGAACCCTCGCTGACTGGCGGCACGCCTTGGCGTGTTATTGTTAAACTCAATTCAATATGAAAAAATCATATAGATTTAGGTGGTTTATATAGGAATAATCCCTAAGAGTCAAGCATATAAATAGCATATTTGCTATTTCCTGCAAATATGGCACAACAAAAATTAACAGATTAAACCACAACTTAATCTTTCCTTTCACGCTTGATATCCCTGCCGCGATGAATATCTGTTTTATAAACATATATAAGGAGAACAAAATGAAAGTTGTTATTATCGGCGGAGGAGCGGCCGGCGTTACTGCAGCCACACGTTTGCGGCGTTTGGACGAGAATGCCGAAATCATTATCCTGGAGCAAAACAACGAGTTATCCGTTGCCAGCTGCGGGTTACTTTATTATTTAAGCGGCGAAGTCAATGACAGAAATGACCTCATCAATACCACACCGGAAAAATTAAAGCAGCAATATAATATTGACGCCCGGCTAAATGCCGAAGTCGAATTCATAAACCGCAGAGAAAAAAGCGTTACCATTAAAGGCCGTGACAAAGAATATTATGACAAACTGATTTTTACCATTGGTGCTTACCAGCTAAGACCTGACATTGACGGCGTTTTGGCTGAACAGGTTTTCACCATCCGAGATTTAACCTCCATTGAGCGCGTAAAAAACTATATTAAAGACATGGAACCCTCCAAAGCGGTTATTGTCGGCGGCGGATATATCGGTATTGAGGCTGCGGAAGCTCTGCATAAATTAAAAATTGACGTATCAATCATTGATAGCCGCAGCCACATTCTCAACGGCGATTTTGATGCAGACATGGCGGCCGGAATTCAAAACCTGCTGCGCAGCAAAGGCATTAAAATTTATCTTGAAACTGAGGTGGAAGCTTTTGGCGATAAGGACGTAACCCTCAATAACGGGCAGAAGCTTGACTATGATATGGCCATCATTGCGACCGGAGTTAAACCGGATTTACGCCTTTCCATCCTTTCTGACTTGGAAATCGGCGAAACAGGCGGGCTGATTGTCAATGAATATATGCAAACCTCAGACAAAGATATTTATGCCGCAGGCGATGATATTGAAGTTATCAATCTGATAACTAAAAAGCCGGCACGAATGTCACAGGCCGGGCTGGCTATCAAAGAAGCAAGAGTCATTGCCGAACATCTGGCAGGCATCTCCCATAATTTCAAATACGCCTTAAATACGGCTGTTGCGCAAATATTCGGCTACACTGCCGCAGCTGTCGGCGCGACTGAAGAGGACTTACAGGCCACCGGCATTGAATATGAGAAAATCCACCTTTACACTTATCCCCATGCAGGCTACCTGCCTGATAATCATCTGAGCCTTTACAAGCTTTTGTTTAATCGTAAAGGTGTTATATTAGGCGCTCAAGGCTGGGGACGTTCAGGAGTTGCCCGACGCCTGGATGTTTTGGCAACAGCCCTGATTACCGGTATCCGTACTTCAAATCTTGAAGATTTGGCGCTGTGTTATGCTCCGCCTTACGGCAACGCCAGCGACACAATCAACACACTTGGCACGATGGCCGGGAATGTACTGTCCGGACGAGTTAAATTTGTGTCGCCGTTCAGCATAGAATGGAACAATCTGATACAAGACGCGATGATTATTGATGTCCGCTCACCGGAAGTGTTTGAGGCAGAACATTTGGAGAATGCTGTCAATATTCCGCAAACAGCCATAAGGAACAATCTGTCTTCCATTCCGCAAGACAAGCCTGTTATTTTGTATTGCAATCGCAGTATCCGTGCTTATTTAGCTGCTGTCATGCTTGGCAACCGCGGCTTTGATAATATTTATGTGCTGAGCGGAGGACTTTATCTCTACAATGAAATTTTAAAGAATCAAGCTGAGAACAACGAAACCGCAACTCAACTGTAAATTATTACCAATTAATGATTGACGAAATAATTTGAAAGCGGTAGGTTGATACCAATAAAGAATTATTAGTTACCTTAAAGCCTAACAACAATGAAAGACTTATTTTTATGGATTTGCGCAGCGCCTTCTCTTATTGGCTTTGCAATGGTTATTTCGTTAGGAATTTGGGGATTTGTCACAACATTTGCCGACAATGAACCCGAAATCCTCTGAAAATGCCGCAAACTGCGCGCCGTTTTATTATCTCATTAATAATACGGCCTAAGGTTTCATTCACGCCTCTCTCGGCCGGTCTGTTTCCTTATTGTGAAAGTTCTTGCTACTGTATTATGTACAGCAGGGTTATGAAAAAGGTTTGATATCCGGTATCAAACCTTTTTTGTTTTCTATCCTCTCCAAACTATCTATTCTGTTTAGACCAATAAAAAATCACCTTTCATTAATTGTTTAAAGATTATGAATACTATGGTAATCTTATAACTGATATGGTTTCAGTCATAAGAGAGGTGTATGATGAAAGTCGGTCTTCTTCTGGGCTTATCTGCTTTGGCAGGTATCGCTGCCACCATTATAGCAGGGGCTGGTGACCCTTTATCATACCCACACCTCACACAACTAAATCAAAGCCAAACTTGTGAAACCTTATCTTTGGCAGACGGGGTATCCCGTCTGCCGGCTTCCGCCTATAAAACCGCTAAGGTTCATTTTGTGGTCAATTCATCTGATAAGATGGGTTTTGATTACAAGGAGCAGGAGTTTAATCACGACAACATTAACCGTTGCAAAGCCCTGGGCTTTAGTAAGACCGGTACTTGTGCTGCCGGGCAGTATGCCGTTCGTTTCTGTCCTTATGACAATGCCTATTTTTCTCAATGCTGCGATACATCCCTTTATCCCCACACCGGTTGCCCTTCCCCTAAAGAGCCTGCGGACAAATGTGTGGATGACACCGGCACGCATTATGCCGAGTGTAACTGTCCCTCTTATTACAAACCTTGTTCTGGCAGCAATATGCAAGGTGTCGGGACTGGTTGTAACCGTGACGGCGAGATGGTGTATGCCGCTTGTGAATGTAAGTCCGGTTACAAATATGTTTGTGAAGAATTTGGACCAACATCCCCCAATGATTACTGCCTAAATGGCATTAAGTATTACACCTCGTGCAAAACCTGTGGCGAATATGGTTATCTGACCTCTTGCCCGACGGGGGTTAAGTGCTCGTTTGAGCAATGTTCGGGGAAGTATTTTCCGACCGGGAAATGTACCGCGGGTTATACCGATATTTCGGACACGTCCTGTAATTGGTACAAATACTGGATGCCATGCACCGTCGCCCCAGGCCGCGCCTGAGGCCTGGTAGCACCAGTGGCGGGGATTGCTACTTTGGCTGCAGTGCCCTGACAGCGCAAAGCTGATATATTTTTTCAATTTAAGTTAAATTGGGCTGGGGCTACGGATATTTCGGATATGAGTAATTGGTCGGCTTATCAAAACGGAATCATAATCGGACACGCCCATGACAAGAGGAATGTTGGCGTTTTTATCAATATTAACAATAAAGCAATAGGTTCATTAACCGGTGATGTAACTCAACGCTCTTTTTTCTATTTCAATGTTTCAGCAGGCGATAGGATAGAAATGAACGCAAATGACATACACGCTACTTTCGATCCTTATTACGGCAATTAAAAAAAGCTCCCCTAAGGGAGCTTTTTTTTAACTCAGAAAATAATCTCGTAGATAAGCCGGCAAATCCGCAACATTGACACGGTGCTGTTCCATTGTGTCACGGTCACGAATAGTGACGCTTTCCGGCTGGTTTTCAATTGTTTCAAAATCAACCGTAATGCACAGCGGCGTTCCGACTTCATCATGACGGCGATATGCCTTACCGATATTACCGGTGTTTTCCAGCGCAACGCGTCCAATACCCAGTTTCAACAGATTTTGTTTGATTTCGTGGCACTTCGCCATAATCTGTTCATTATTTTTCTTCAGCGGAATGACGGCAACCTTAATCGGTGCAAGATGTTTTTTCAGCTTCAGGACAATACGGCTGTTGCCCTCACCCAAATCTTCTTCTTCATAGGCTTCAGTCAAAACAGCCAAAACGCCGCGGTCAACGCCCATAGACGGCTCAATGACAAACGGAACAACCCAAGAATTACTCTCATCATCACGAATACAAAGTTTGGTGGTCGAATCGCTGTTGGGGTGGCAGTGAGATGTCAGGTTTAATTCATCTTGCCCTTTGGTATGATTGCCCAAATCATAATCCGTCCGGTTAGCAATGCCTTCCAGTTCTTCCATCCCGTGTGGGAACAGATATTCAATATCGTAGCAGGCTTTGGCATAGTGTGCCAAATCATCTTTCGGGGTGGTATAAATATTGATATTTTCGCGTTTAAGCCCCTGCTCTTCCCACCACTTAATGCGGGCTTCTTTCCACATCTCGTGCCATTTTTCATCTTCGCCGGGCATTACGAAAAATTCCAGTTCGGCTTGTTCGAACTCGCGGACGCGGAAAATAAAGTTACGCGGCGTAATCTCATTACGGAAAGATTTACCAATCTGAGCAATACCGAAAGGCAGTTTCCGAGAAGTTGAATCAACTACATTTTTAAATTGCGTAAAAATTGCCTGAGCCGTTTCCGGACGCAGGTAGGCTACGTTTTCCGCATTTTCAATCGGGCCGACCGTGGTTTTGAACATCAGGTTGAACGGACGCGGCTCTGTCAAATCCGTAGAGCCACAGTTCGGGCATTTGCCGTCCTGAATATGGTCCGCACGAAAACGCCCTTTGCATTTGCGGCAATCGGTCATCGGATCAGAAAAAGTATCTTCATGCCCGGAATAATGTAAAACTTTGCGATTGGTCAAAATCGAAGCGTCCAGCCCTTCAACGTCATCACGTTCATAAACCATAGCACGCCACCAAGCGGCTTTCAGATTGTTTTTAAGTTCAACACCCAACGGACCATAATCATAGACGCCCTGCATACCGCCATAGATATCTGCATTTTGAAAAATAAATCCGCGGCGTTTACATAATGAAACTAACTGGTCCATTGTCTTTGCAACCATTTCCATATTCCTTTTGAAATAAGCTAGTAAAAAATTAACTTATTATTTCTATAATAATAAATCCCAAAAAGCAAGCGGAGATAATTTAAAATGCAAAATAATAAGACTAAAGTGGCGTTAATTTATGACTTTGACGAAACATTAAGCACCCAATATATGCAGGATTTTTGCCTTATTCCGCAATTTGGCATGACGCCGGATGAGTTTTGGGCCGAAGCTAATCAGTGGTCGCGCGAAAATGATGCTGACCAGGTAACAGGCAGTATGTATTATTTTATGAAAAAAGCCAAAGAAATGGGTATTCGCCTAACCAAAGAAAACCTGAAAAACTGCGGCAAAGGCGTTGTTTATTTTCCCGGTGTGCTTGAGTGGTTTAACCGCATTAACCGTTTTGGCGACAGTTTGGATTTGGAGATTGAACACTACATCATCTCCTCAGGCTATGAAGAAATTATGGCAGGAACGGAAGTCAGAAAGTATTTCAAAGATGTTTTTGCCTGCTCTTATGCTTTTGGCGAAGACGGCACTCCCGTATGGCCGGCACGCGTTATTAATTACAGCATCAAGACACAATATCTGTCTAAGATTAACAAGGGTTTAGGGAAAAATGACGACGTAGCCGTCAACGAATTTACTCCCGATGATGAGCGCCCCATCCCGTTCAAAAGAATGATTTATTTTGGCGATGGCATGACCGACATTCCATCAATGAAACTGACGAAAGATAGAGGCGGAAATGCTGTTGCCGTTTACGACCAAAGCAGCACCAGCAAAAATAAAGCTTTACGCCTGCTTGTGGACAATCGCGTTAACTTTGCCTTACACGCCGATTATCGCGAAAACAAAGAGCTGGACAGAGTCGTTAAAACTATTCTTGATCGTATTGCCACCGAACGAGATTTGGACTTGCTTAAAGCCAGAGAAGAAAAGAAAAAACAGCTTTTAAGCAAAAAAGCATAAATTTTGGCAAATTTGACAAAATACCTTAATTCATAGGCTAAAACGTGGTACTATGACGATAGTTTCAACCGCGAGGAGCATATCTATGTCTTTTAAAAATAAAGCCTTAACAGCCGCTATTGTCTTATCACCTTTATCCGGAAGAGTAGATGCGCAATCAGCTTCTAAAGACGCGGCTATGCCACAAACTACCCAACAAAAGGCTAATCCTCAAGAAAAATATCTTGCTGCTTTTGAGAATCTTTATTCTAACGCGCTGTACATTTAATACCGGACTGATGCCGGTATTAAAAGCAAAGAGCAAACTCCGACAGATATGTTGAAAAAAATACAAAGCGATGCCCATAAATATGCGCTTAATATGCTTGACCTTAAGAAAAATAAAGCAGGGAAAGAGGTTATGAAAGCAACCCACCTGAAACAAATGGGCGGCGTAACAGTATCCGATGACGGAACAACCTATACCTATCCGTATATTAAAAACGGCCAAAAAAGACAAGCTTCAGGGGAATTATTCGGTTCAGCCAGCAGCTTTATCGAAATCGAAAAAGAAGAACGCGCGCTTGACTTATTTACTAAAACACAAACGCAGTTAATGAAGAAATCGCGATAAAAATTCACATTATAAAAAAAAGACTTGCAATAATTTAAATTATAGCATAAATATACCCCTGCGAGCGTTGCTTGCATTCGGCAACTTACCAGCCGAAAATAAAATTGGGGTGTCGCCAAGTGGTAAGGCATCGGCTTTTGGTGCCGACATTCGTTGGTTCGAATCCAGCCACCCCAGCCATAAAAAAAGAGCTTAGACTTTTGTCTTGAGCTCTTTTTTATTGTTGAGAAGACGAATTTGAACCAACGAGAAAGTTGTTTTGAAACCGAGGAGCAGGCAAGACGGAAGTATCACCGCCCTTGCGACGCAGGTTCGATGAAGCCAATCTTACCCCAAACACAACGTACCAAGTACCTTTCGGGGTGTTTTTTGCTATATAAACCAAGACGTAAAAGCGAGTTCGAAGCTCATTTTATAGATATAAAGGGAGTTTTGGATTGTAATGTATAAACATTAGGGAAACGTTGTATTTATTTTATTGTTGAACATTAGACAAAAATGTTATACAATAAAATAAATATTTGACTTAGCCAGCCTATTTTATACAGAGCTTAGGAGGAAGTAATGGTTTTAAGACAAGATTTGATTTCTGCATTAGACAGCGTTTCATATGATAAAAATGTTGTTTTAGGGATGATTGATAAGCATCCTGATATGATAAAAATGTTATCAGAAACAAAAGATAAAGAAGGGAAGCCTTTGTTTGATGCTTTGGATATTGATGATATTTTATTTAATTGCAAAGATACTATAGAACAACATCCTGATAAAATTACAGCAGTATTAAATAATCCTGAAGAAATTAATATAATATCTTCTTATAAAAGTAAAGGAGCGGGATTATGGCGAGCTGTCGGCGACCCGCTTAATTCAACAATTGAAAGAAATCCCGAGGCATTTGGTATTAAAGCAGAAACTAAACAAGAGAATAAAGAAAGTATCTCAAATACAGATTCAACAATTAAATCATTCAGCGAATATTTTGCGGGATATAAAAATTATGATAATGGTGGCGAATTAGACCAAATGATAATTGCTGACGCAAAGAAAGTATTTGAAACATTAAAGACACCTGAAGCAATTCAAAGTTTTCATAAAGCTGATTATAAAACACAACAAAAAATGGTTAGTGGTTTAGATGATGGACACTCTGGTTTTAGTTTTGGCTGTGTTTGTCAATGTGCTTATAATTACGCTGAATACAAGACTAAAGAACAACCATATACTTTTGATGAATATTTTGCCGGATATAAAAACTATGATAATGGTGGCGAATTAGACCAAATGATAATTGCTGATGCAAAAAAAGTATTTGAAACATTAAAGACACCTGAAGCAATTCAAAGTTTCCATAAAGCTGATTATAAAACACAACAAAAAATGGTTAGTGGTTTAGATGATGGACATTCTGGTTTTAGTTTTGGATGTGTTTGTCAATGTGCTTATAATTATTCAGCATATGCACAGAAATATATTAAAGATAGCTTAAATGGAATTAACAAGAACATAAAAGAACAGTCAAAGACAAATGAAGAACAAAATACAACCAATAGATTAGCTGCGGCACGAAAAAGGTTGGCAGGTAAAATTGATGAAAAATCAGGAACTAATTTACAAGATATTAAATTACCTAAAAAAATAAAGGATATTGAAGCAAAAATTTCAAAACATTTTGATAAGTCAGGTCGTTAAATATAATTTGTAAGTTATACTTCGACCACCGAATAACTATCATTAAAATACTTAACAACAGCAAAGTTTCTTTTATTAAGGGCTTGGAATACTACAATCCAAGCCCAATGATTATTAAACACAACTTGTCCGTCTTTCATTATCCTTAGCATACAGAACATCAAATACATCTCGATAGTAACTTTTAATCTCTTCTGTCATTGATACATCTATTTTAGACAGAAAGGATATCTACCCTTGAGACAGCATAGGCTTTTAATATCTTCCACATTTAATCAGCCGTTAGGAATGGTGGTTGGATTTTACAAAAAAAACGCCTCAAGATGGGGCGTTTTTTATACAGGCTAACCACAAAGAAGGATTACCGGGCTATTGGTGGCGACAATCATTGCCATTTCATCTTGAAATGTCATAACATCTATTGCAGACACAGGACGCCAATAGCCTCCCTGTTCTTGCCAACAAGAAAAATGATGTTTCTTGCGCCAGAGGTACTCTTCAGGACAAATCCTGCGACAGCTCATGTCAGTCGGAGATACCAGATGGATTGTTAAACAACTTTTTTCCGCAAAATCCAAAGTATCAAAAAGCTTTTTAGCAAGAAAAACAAGCTGAGGATAGATTGCGCTTTTATCCACCAACAGAGGAATAATCTCTCTTTTTTCCTTAACAGACAATTGAGTAAATGCTGCGCATAACTCATCATACTTTTGTTGTTGAACATCAGATTCAAAATCCCAGCAAGCATTGCAAAAAGCTGTCAGTTGTTCTAAAGGGGTTTTATCCTTTTCCATATATAAAATATTTAATTGTTTGAATAATAATTATTTAATCTTGGCTAAGAATATAAAACAGCTAAGATAAAATCAATCTATTATTTATTTTAACACTTAAGCTAAACAACAACCTTACTTTTTAATAGTCATTACAGCCGCGGATTTGGTAATATACCAAAGGTTTTGCCAGCGGTTCATAGCGCTGTTCCTGTTTGACAGAGCCTATTTGCGTTAAAAAGGAGTTCTGATATTTTTTAGGAATATTCAATTTAAGCAGCTGGAGTTGCCAGAAATGGAGCATATTATCCATACTTCCTTTTAGATATCCGTTGACATCATTCAGATTATTGCGTTTAGCAGCATTAATGCTTTTAGAGATAATTTCCGTCCGCAAATTAATCAATTCGGCATCTTTACTATGCTCCTCCGCATAGCAGAGAGCACCAGGCAGTAAACCGCGTGTCAAATACAGCGGCGTATTAAAGCCCTTGCTTTGGTTTGGCGCAATGCCAGGCTTTTGAATAAACGGCTGTACATCAATAATGTAAGCCCGTTGATCACGGCTGGAAAACAAAAGGTTTCCGGTATTGGTAAATAGGCCTAATGAGCATACATCGATAGAGTGGCGGCGGGATGAGAGGTAATGCAAATCATCATAAAGGATGTCAAAAGAAGAATCCGGCATATTTGCAATTTTTTCAGACCAGGTTCTGGTCTTGATGAGCGATTCCTCACAATCAGGCGCAGGCAGTCCCGGTTTATGAATTTCAATTGAAAAGCCCGGAGAATAGCGGTTAATTGTTAAAACAGTTTCGCCATGTTTTATATCCGGATGGCTCCAATGCGCAATGGGCTGGGCAAAATTACGATCCCCGAAAACATCCGACTGCGTTTTAAACGGATATTTTTGAAGATAATCTTTTAAGACGGACACAGATGGCGCGTCCAGACTTTTCTGCACAGTGAAATCAGGATTTGTGTCAATTTTATAAACTTTCACTTCCTGCCCTTCTCCCAGACATCTGTCACATAAAGCCGTAATCACTTCACTAACTGTCGGTAAATTCGGATAACTATTATTTGGCATGAGCTTCTCCTTGCTATTGTCCAACAATATATTTTTTGGCTCATTTTGTCAACAAATATTAAACATGATTTTTCTTTATAAAATCAGACTAGAATTTTTATAGAAAAATAAGACAATGCCGAGGTTCTGACACCTGCCGGCGATAAGGTTACTATTCCGGCTGTTGCTCCGGAATTGATTGTCCCAAAATTCATTATTTGGATTTACGTGGCCGCAATATTGCGGCGGATAACCGCGTTGGCATTACCTGTAACCGTAATGGCATAAGATGAGGCCGCACTCAGCAATACTGCCGTGAATGCTGCTCCCAAATATAAATGTTTTATATTCCCTCCAAAAACAAATTAGCTTCATCTCATATATATTTACGGTTTTGAAGATTACAATCGCTCACATAAAAACAAAACTGCCCTTGATATCAGGCTTATTTCGGGTTATTTTTCGGGCAGGTACTTTGAATGACGGCCACAAATTTTCTTACTTAACCAGCCTCAACTTAAACGGTGATTAAATGACAATTCAACTTTCAGACCATTTTAACTTTCCCAAGCTGTTGCGTTTTACTTTTCCGGCTGTGGTGATGATGGTTTTTACATCCATATATAATGTTGTTGACGGGCTGTTTGTTTCTAATTATGTCGGCACAACGCCGTTTGCGGCCATTAATTTGGTGATGCCTTTTTTTATGATAATCGGCGCTATCGGTTTTATGTTCAGTTCCGGCGGTAATGCTTTGGTAGCCAAAACGCTTGGCTCGGGAAACACTCTTAAAGCCAACCGAATTTTTTCGCTTTTGACATATGCCTGTTTCATTATCGGTTTAACCATAGCTTTGCTGTCGTTATTATGGATACGCCCGGCATTAACTGCTTTGGGCATAGAAGGCGCTCTGTTGGAAGACGCGATACTTTACTGCAAAATTTTAATGCCGGCAGCACCGCTGTTTATGCTGCAATATCTCTTTCAGGCTTTTATGATAACTGCCGAACGACCGAAATTAAGCATGATTATCACCATTGCCGCGGGGCTGGCCAACATTATCTTAGATGCTCTTTTTATTTCCGTTTACGGCTGGGGGCTTGCCGGAGCGGCGTGGGCCAGCGTTATCGCCATGGCTATCGGCGGTATCGTCCCTTTTATTTATTTTCTCTTTCCCAATAAATCGCCGTTGCGGCTTTGCAAAACAAAATTTTATGCTCAGGCACTGCTTAAATCCTGCACCAACGGCGCAAGCGAGTTTATGTCAAATATTTCGGCTTCAATCGTCCTTATGCTGTATAATTATCAGCTGTTGAGATTGGTGGGCGAAAACGGCGTGGTTGCTTACGGTGTCATTGCTTATGTCAATTTTATTTTTCTATCGGTGTTTATCGGCTTTGCCGTAGGCAGCAACCCGTTAGTCAGTTATCAATATGGCGCGAAGAACTCAGCCGAACTGCGCAACCTGTTTAAAATGAATTATACGTTCATCATTTTGACATCTGTTTTTCTGATGCTGGGAGCGGAAATATCTGCCAGAATTCTGGTTAACATCTTTGTCGGCTATGACGAAGAGCTGCTGAATATGACGACACAAGCTTTTCGAATCTATGCCGTTTCGTTCTTATTAGCCGGATTTAACATCTACTCTTCGGCCTTCTTTACGGCATTAAACAATGGGCTGGTGTCGGCGATTATTGCTTTTGTACGCACTTTGGTTTGCGAATGCGGCGCAGTGATGATTATGCCTTTGTTTTTTGGCATAACCGGAATTTGGACGGCAATTATCGTTGCCGAAGTGTTTGCAATGATTGTCAGCGTTTATTATCTGAAAACCCTCAAACGCAAATATAAATATTGACTTGCACTTAATACGAAATGGTATAAGATTCAGTCTGTTCTTCAGGAGAAAGACATGAATAATATCGGTATTATCGGCACAGGAATATTCGGAACGGCTTTAGCCTTAACTGCCGCGCGCGCCGGAAACAACGTTTTATGCCAGGCACGAGATAAGAATGTGGCAGCTTCAATCAACCTACAGCATCGCAATGCAAAATATCTCCCGGATACCCCCCTGCCCCCAACGATCAGAGCAACGCAGGAAATTTCGGAAGCGATGGATTTTGCAGAGGTTATTCTGCTCACAGTTTCGGCCCAGGCGACGCGCTCCGTTTTACAGCAAATGCGCCCTTTTGTTAAAAAGGACACAATTATTGTGCTTTGCGCCAAAGGAATTGAACTAAGCTCCGGAAAAATGTTGTCAGAAGTTGCGCAGGAGGAAGTTCCGGAAGCAACAACGGCCATATTGTCCGGCCCGGGGTTTGCTGCGGATATTGCCCAGAACAAACTTATTTCAGTAACAATTGCCTGCAAGAAAGAGGGCATTGCCGCCCGACTGGCACAAATGCTCGGCACGCCCAGTTTCCGCCCTTACCTGACAACGGATATTATCTCACCGCAAATCGGCGGCAGCGTCAAAAACGTTATTGCCATTGCTTCCGGTGTGGTTGAAGGGGCTCAATTCGGCGATGGCGCAAGAGCCGCGCTGATTACCCGCGGCTTTAACGAAATGGCTCGCTTGTCAAAAGCTTTAGGTGGAAATTTTCAAACAATGATGGGAATGTGCGGTTTAGGCGACTTGGTTATGACGGCAAGCTGTTCCCAGTCCCGGAATTTCAGCTTCGGTTATGAAATCGGCGTCTGCGGTAACGCTCAAAAGCCAATGGAAGAAAACACAAAGACCGTCGAAGGGATTTACACTGCCCAGGCGGTTATGAAGTGCGCTAAAGAATTAGGAATAGAAATGCCAATCTGCGAAACCGTCAATCATGTCCTTTTTGACGGATTGGAGCTTAAACCCGCAATGGAAAAGCTGATGAGCCGACCATACAAAGAAGAGGGAATTTAGAACCGGCCGCCGGCACCGCCGCCGCCGAAACCGCCTCCTCCACCGCCAAAGCGCCCGCCTCCCCGGTCACCGCGGCCAAGCATCATCAAGCTTCCCGGGTGCATTCTTCCGGTCACTACCAGATAGATGATTATTAAAGCTAACAAAGTTGCCAAAGGGTCATTCCCCGACGAGGTTTCATCGCCATCCGCTAACTTTAATTTACCATCTGACAGCACAGTCATAACTGCTGCCGCTCCGTTTAATGCTGCCCGGCCATAGTTCAGGTTTTCCTTTAATGGCGGAAACATATATTCACGGAGTATCCTCCCGGTCAGGCTGTCCGGCAAAATACTTTCCAGCCCGTAACCGACCTCTATTCCAGCATAACGGTCTTTAGGTGAAATTAAAATCAGCACGCCGTTATCTTTGCCTTTTTGTCCCAACTGCCAACGTCTGGCCAACTCAATGCCATATTCCCTCCCGGTCAAACCGCGCAAGTCTTTGACAATGGCGACGGCGACCTGATTGTCCTTATCTGCGGATAATATTCTTAAAATATGCGCTTTCTCCTGCGGGGACAAAACGCCGGCTTCATCTACAACCTGCCCGCTTAAAGCCGGATAGTCCACGCCTGCCGAAAAAGCAGGCGCGACAACCAGAAATAATAAAAACAGGGCACAGAGAAACTTTTTCATTTATCCCTCGATTAAAAAGCGACAACCGGCGCGCTTTGTGCCGCGGGAGCAGCGTCAAACACAGGCTTGGCTCTCAAGCCGGAAACCCAAGACCAGATAATACCGGGGAAAGTACGGACATTCTGATTAAAACCTCTCACAACAGCAATATAATCTTTGCGAGCGACCGCAATGCGGTTTTCTGTGCCTTCCAACTGGTCTTGCAAAGAAAGGAAGTTCTGATTGGCTTTCAAATCCGGATAATTTTCAGAAACCGCCAACAAGCGGGACAAAGCCGAGCTTAATCCCTGTTGGGCATTCATGTATTCCTGAACCTGTTTGGCATCATCCAGATTAACAGTCATTTTGGTTGCATTAGCGCGGGCTTGGATAACAGCCTGCAGGGTTTCTTTTTCATGAGAAGCATACCCCTTAACAGTCGAAACCAGGTTAGGGATTAAATCCATACGGCGCTGGTATTGGTTCTGCACCTGCGCCCAAGCGGCGTTAACGTCCTCATCCTGCCGAACCAGACTGTTGA
>CANDEX010000011.1 GCA_947383875.1 uncultured Azospirillum sp.
GCTTTGTATGCCCCGGTAAAGCCTTTGAGGGAATATGTATCTTTGGTCTTCGTCCCTTTGGAAGAAATACCGTCGACAATCATCCGCTGCCCGCGCCTCATTGCCGCCACCAGTTCTTTATCAGCTTTATCATCAATCGCCCAGGCTTTGTCACCGTCGGTAAACAAGCGGGAGAAACTATCTTTGCCGATTTTAACCACCACCGGCGCACCGTTTTTATATGTATAGCCGGCCACAAAATTAACCACATCATAGCTTTTTTCTGCCGGACGATGCGTAATAATCACATATATATCGCCGCGCTTGGTGTATTTGCCTTCATCCTTTTTCGGCGTAGATGCCATATAGCAAATCGTGCCTTTTCCGTCTTTAACAGAATAGGCGGCCCAATCATCATATTCGCCGATAAGCTGTGGAGCTGCCGCAGAAGCCGCCCCCGAAGCCACAAAACTGCCAAACAAAACTGCCGCTAAAAACTTTTTCATACCTATCTACCCACAATGTTATCAAAATTTGCTATAATATACTGGAAAAAGTTATAAAAACTGTTAACAATAGGCCATAATTTAAAATATGGAAT
The DNA here is from genome assembly GCA_947383875.1 of uncultured Azospirillum sp. The sequence continues at coordinate 581 of CANDEX010000011.1, forward strand.
ATGGCATAAAATGTTCAAAGACCAATACCTCAATATCGACAATCTCATCAGCAACCCTAATGTGCTGAAGCTATTCCGGGTGGTTGAAGCCCACGGCGGGGTGCTGCGCTTTGTTGGCGGCGCTGTCCGTGATGCAATTGCCGGCATCAAAGGGTTTGACCTGGACCTGGCAACGGATTTATCTCCGGACGAACTGGTCGAAGCCTGTGAGGAAAACGGACTGCGCACCATTCCTATCGGCATCAAATTCGGAACTGTCGGCGTGCTGATAGACAATCAGGTGCTTGAAGTGACCTCCTTGCGCAAAGATGTCAAAACCGATGGCCGCCACGCCGAAGTCGTCTTTACTTCTGACTGGAACGAAGATGCCTCCCGCCGCGACCTGACAATCAACGCCGTCTACGCCGATGAAAAAGGCAATGTCTTTGACTACTATAACGGCGTAGATGACTTGGAAAAAGGCATCGTCCGTTTTATTGGCAGCGCCAACCAGCGGATTAAAGAAGACTACCTGCGCATATTGCGTTTTTTCCGTTTTTATTCGATTTTCGGCAAAGCCCCCATTGACCGCAAAGCTTTGGAAGCCTGCAAGGAAAACCGCGACGGTTTGAAACAATTGTCTATGGAACGTATTCGTGACGAATTATTTAAATTGTTTCTGACCCCCAAAGTGGTCGAAACCCTGCAAATAATGTATGACAATGAAATTCTGAGCTATGTTTTCCCGGACACACATTATCTGGAGGAATTAGATTTCCTGGTAAATACCATTGATGTCAAAGACCTACCCAACGCCCCACTGCGCCGGTTGTTTATCCTTTATAACCCCAACACCTCCTTGGCTGAAAATCTGGCGGCACGCCTCCGAATGAGCAACAAACAACGCGAAGATTTTGTCAGCTGGGCAAAACATCATCCGTTTTTTGAAGAATTGCTTGAGGAAAAATCTTTGCGCCGTCTGACCTATCTCCATGGCAACGACTTCTGCCGGGACAAATTAATTTTACTCAGCGCCTTAAACCACCGGGTGCTCCCGGATTTGAAACAACGTCTGGCACATATTGCCCAAATATCCATACCCGAATTTTCCGTGAAAGGGCGAGATGTCATTGCCGCCGGCATTAAAGACAATCGCAAAATAGGCGAAGTGCTGAACGAATTGGAACAAATCTGGATAGACAGCGACTTCAGTCTCAGCCACGGAGAGCTTCTGGCACGTTTGCCCGAACTGATTATGCAAAAATCAGCCTAACCATTATTTTTATAAAACTCTTTACGAGCTTTGCGCTGCATTGACCACAAATTGCCAATGCCGTTAATTGGCTGCACCGGATAAGCAGATTTAAAGTTAAAATCCCTTGATAAAAACAATGACGTTGTTTTGGTATAGCAATTCATCGGGCAAAAACCGTAAAAATCAACCTGAATCAGCCCGGCCTCCTGCAAACAGCCCGCCGCTTTCACATATTCTTGACTGGTATTGATGCGGTCACTGTCATCTAAAATAATAACCCCGCCCGCAGCCAAAGCTTTTGTCGCGGCAGCAGCGCATTCGGCCCTGCGTTTACCGTCCACCACAATCACATCATATTTGAGGCCATCTTCAAAAATCGCTTTTTCATAGATTTCCCCTTCATCCCGCCAACGGACATCCAAGCGCGGATGATGAAATTCCTGCTGCCATTTTTCAAACCACTTGGGATTATCCTCTATGCTGGTGACCGAAGCAGCGCGCTCCGCCCAAAACAAAGATGAATTTCCGCAGCCAAATTCAAACACTTTCTTCTGGGTATAGTCAAATTGCGACAGATATTCTATTGCCGGATAAGTATACCACGGCAACGGTTTGCCATCGCGGTCAACGCATATTTTCTCGTCAATTGTCCGCTCTATGGCAAAATCTTTCTGCCACATTTCTATAAACTTTTGAAACTTTTCACTATACATTCAGTCTATCCCCGTTGAAAGCTTTTCTGGCATAGCTATATCATACTCGTACAAAATATAAAACCTTTTTAGGAGAGTGTCATGGAATTAATTAAAAAAATTTCTTTCGTTTTGACCATTATCGGTGGTTTGAACTGGGGTTTAATCGGCCTGTTGGGCGTTGATTTCTTGTCTATGATGTTTGGCCCGATGACAATTTTGACCCGTTTGTGCTATGTCTTGGTCGGTTTGTCTTCTTTGTATCTGATTTTCGACCACTCTTGCGAAGTCCGCGAAGTTGTCAAAACCCGTATCTAACCGATACTTCAGAAAAGGCGCTGGACATCCAGCGCCTTTTTTAATACCCCCGGCGGCTGAGTTTTGCCGCAGCAGAAGCAATCTGCATCAAAGTAAAACTGACCAATTCAACAACCGGCATATTCGTCGTTTTGCAATCTCTTTCACACTTATACAACAGCTCCAAAACGCTAAACAAACGGTCTTTCGGCCATAACGAAACCTGTCCCTTAAAACTTGCCTTGCGGAAAAAGATAATTGGCGGAGTCATGCGCACAAGGGCTTTGTCAATGGTTTCCCCTTGCTCCATCATCCCCATACAGGAAAGAATTTTGCTAAAGTGATAAGTCACATTACGGATGATTGAAATCGGCTCAGAACCTTCATTCAACAATTTATTAAACGCCGCCAAAGCTTTCTCCGTCTGCCCGCCAGCCACAAAATAGCAGACATCATCTGCCGTCGATGCCGAATTATCGCTGATAATCGCCACCACGTCATCACTGGTGATGTTTTTTCTGTCCCCCATATAGGTCATCAGCTTGTCTATCTCGCCCATAGAACTCTTACGGTCATTAGACAAACGGGCGCAAAGGAGCTGTAAAGCCTCATTTCCGATAGTATACCCGCCCTCGACAAACTTCGCGCGGGCTGCTCCGTAAATATCCTCATCACGGTCTTCATAACAAGGGATAACCGCAATATCCTCGCTGTCCTCACCCAACTTAACCAATGATGATTTTTTATTCAAACTACCGGAAGATATAATCAGCAGTGTATCAGACTTTGCCGTATCAAATAATGACTTCAGATGCTTAGTCAGATTATTATCCGCATCTTTCACCACAATCACCCGCCGACCGCCCATCAGCGACTGGCTGCCATATTCACCAAACAGCACTCCCGGATCGCCGTTAACATCCGCTCCGTTGAGATAGGCCACCCGAAACGGGTCATTCACATCCGGACAAATCGCCTTGGTAAAGCTCTTGACATATTCCGACATCAGCCCTTCGTTAGAACCGTAAACCAACACCGCCCGCAGGCTGTTGTCGGGACGTTTGAGAAACTTGTCGATTTGCACCTGCTTATAAATCACTGGTCGACCCTTTTTTGGTGATTCGCGAATGAAAGTAAGCCCCAATGCGCAAGCTGATGTCATTGGCAATAATCTGCGCGGAATCTTTCATCACCTTTTTCTGGGCAATCGTCATCGAATAAGGATTCGCCAGAATATCATAACTGCCATAAGCTACCGAATTGCCTTTGACAATTTCTTTCCCATCCTCATACATCGTATAAGCTACTGTATATTCCACGCGCTTGCGGGTCGCGGTAATATCATTACGCAAAGCTTGGTCATAAACAGCCTCGCGCTGCGGATCAATCATCAGCCGGTACTTCGGACGTTTGGGCTGCCCCAAAGGTGTCAGCATATCCAGCAGATCATTGCGGATAAGCTGCCCAAACCGCTCACCGCTGGCAACAATTTTAATCTGTGCCATCTCAGAACTGATAGAGCGGTCAAATTCCCCTCCGAAAAACCACAAATTATCATGCTTTTTCTGAACATACAAAGGCTCAAACCCGCAAGCCGCGAGAAACAAAAACATCAATAACGCAATAAGTTTCTTTTTCATGTGTCTTCCTTGTTTGAACCTGTAAAACCGCGCAATTACCTCTGGTTACCCTCTCCTTCCAATTGAGTTATAAAGAGGGAAATAGAGTAATTTTCTGACTGTGTGAAATTGCTCTAGTTACCCTTTTATAACAATATTGATAAGGCGGTTGGGAACCACAATCACCTTAACAATTTCCTTGCCCTCAAGCTGGCGTTTGACATTTTCCAAAGCCATAGCCTGAGCTTGAATTTCCTCTTTGGAGGCATCTTTCGGCATATCAATTGTGCCGCGCATTTTGCCGCAAATCTGAACAGCATAAGTCACCACTTGGTCTTCCGCCAGTTTGGCATCACCCTGCGGCCAACTCTCGGCAACCACCAAAGTGGTATTGCCCAAACGCGCCCACATTTCTTCTGCCAAATGCGGCGTAAACGGCGATAACAGTTTAATTAAGTTGCTGTATAATTCCGGCGCAATTTTCGTTTTGGCGCTCAGATAATTGACATAAGTCATCATCGAAGAAACCGCCGTATTAAACTTCATTTGGTCGATTCGCTCAGTCACTTCCAAAATACATTTGTGCATCGCCCGCAAATCATCGGCAGACGCTTTTTCTGCAGCATCAACTTTGGCAAACAAAGCATAGACCTTGCTGACAAAACGATAAACGCCCATCAGGCTTTCATCCGACCACATGGCAACTTGGTCAAACGGCCCGATAAACATTTCATACAAACGAAAAGTATCCGCGCCGTAAGAAGCGATAATATCATCCGGATTAATCACATTGCCGCGGGATTTTGACATTTTTTCGCCGTTCTCCGCCAAAATCATACCATGGGAGGTACGGCGCTGATACGGTTCTTTGTTGGGCACTAATCCCAAATCATAGAGGAATTTGTGCCAAAAACGGGAATACAGCAAGTGCAAAGTCGTATGCTCCATACCGCCGTTATACCAGTCAACATTCATCCAGTAATCTAAAGCTTCTTTGGAGGCAAAAGCCTGATCATTATGCGGATCACAATAACGCAGGAAATACCAGGAAGACCCGGCCCAATTCGGCATGGTGTCGGTTTCACGCCGCGCTTTGCCGCCGCATTTCGGACACTTGGTGTACAACCATTCATCCCCGGCTTTAGATAACGGCGATTCGCCCTCATCATTCGGATGATAATCGGGAACAGGCGGCAAAGTCAGCGGAAGCTCGGATTCGGATATCGGCTGCCAGCCGCAGTGTTCACAGTAAACCATCGGAATCGGTTCACCCCAGTAGCGCTGGCGGGAGAAGACCCAGTCACGCAGTTTGTAATTGATTTTGGACTTGCCGAAACCGTTTTTAACCGCGTAATCAATTGCCGCACGCATACCTTCTTCTTTATTCATCCCATCCAAGAAGCCGGAGTTAATATGCGCACCGTCTTCCTCGTGGGCTTTAACCGTAATATCGCCGCCAGCTAAAACCTGAACAATCGGCAGATTAAACGCTTTGGCAAAATCATAGTCGCGCTGGTCATGCGCCGGCACCGCCATAATTGCGCCTGTTCCATACCCCATTAAAACATAGTCGGAAATAAATACCGGAATCAACTTGCCGTTATACGGATTCTTCGCTTTAATTCCTTTAAGTTCCACACCGGTTTTGCTCTCATCCATTGAGCGCTGCAAGTCTGATTTCTTGGCTGTTTCTGCCACATAAGCCTGAACTTCCTCAGGGTTTTCAAAACGGCTCATCAATTCCGCCACATAAGGATGCTCCGGCGCTAAAACCATATAGGTTACGCCGAAAGCCGTATCCGGACGGGTTGTAAAGACGGTCAGTTTTTTGCCGGACAATTCAGCACCGCTGTTATCTGCCAATCCGAAATCAAGCTCAGCCCCTTCCGAACGGCCAATCCAGTTCACCTGCTGCGATTTCACGCGGTCAATAAAATCCAAATCATCCAAATCATCAATCAAACGGTCGGCATATTTAGTAATTGCCACCATCCATTGCTCTTTGTTTTTGCGCACCACTTGCGCGCCGCAGCGTTCGCAACAGCCGTTGACAACTTCTTCATTCGCCAAACCGACTTTGCAACTCGGGCACCAGTTAATTGCCATTTTGTCTTTATACGCCAAACCTTTTTCAAACAGCTTGATAAACATCCACTGTGTCCACTTATAATATTCAGGATCACAAGTTGAAATACATCTGTCCCAGTCAAAACTGAAACCGATAGATTTCATTTGCTTGGTAAAATTGGCAATATTGGCCGCCGTTGAAACCGCCGGATGAACGCCGGTTTTAATGGCATAATTTTCCGCCGGCAAACCGAAAGCGTCAAACCCCATCGGATACAGCACATTAAAACCTTGCATTCTCTTCTTGCGGGAAATAACATCCAGCGCCGTATAAGACCGCGGGTGTCCGACGTGCAGCCCCGCCCCTGACGGATAAGGAAACTCGACCAGAGCATAAAATTTTTCTTTATTCTTATCGATTTCTACTTTATAGGCTTTTTCATCATCCCAAATTTTCTGCCATTTTTCTTCAATGGTATGAAAATTGTAGCGTTCTTCCAAAGCCCATTCTTTTTTCCACTCGTCAAAACTGGCTTTTCCGTTATATCTGGCGTTGTTAGTCATTCTAATTTATTCCTCTCCTGCCGCAACAGCGCTGCGGTATAATACACTAGCTTGGTTTAAGATAATTCTTTCAATTTCACCGGCCAAACGGCGGTCTGGCACAGTCTGCACCCATTTTCCGTTGATACGGTTCATTTTAGAAACCGTAACCTTCAAACCGTCAGCCCGCAGCTCTCCGCAGGTAATCCGCACGGCAATTTGAAACTTCTCATCCGGCACACCGTTAACCACCATCCAATCACTGACAATCACGCCGCTGTACAAATCGCTGCGTTGCAATGGCATCTTTGACATTTTTTGCATAGCCGCCTGCCACAAATAACGGTTCACGCTCTGCGGTACGGCAACTTCAGTTTCCTCTGCCGCCGGAACATCATCCGCCCACGGGTTCAGCGCCGTCATCCAAGAACAGCCCGGCAAGAGCAATGCCGCGGCCAATAAGCTTGCAAGTCGTTTATTCATTTTATTTTCCTTGTCAGTCAAAATTGTTAAAAAGTTATATGATTTTTCCTGACTTGACAAGAGTCATAACGCATTTTCTCACTTGTAATTCGCCAAATATCGCGTAAAATATGTTTTCACAACCAACCGGGAAATAAAATATGTCCGATAATCGCGAAATTGCCGTCCGAATTCTTACCCAGACTTTCCGTCAAAGAAGCTTTCTGGATTTCAGCCTTATGAACCAATCCGCAGACGCAGACCGCGGTTTTATCAAAATGCTGGTTATGACAACCACCCGCCGCTATGAATTTATCCGCAAAGCACTGCGCCAGTTCATCCGCAAAAAGCTCCCAGCCAAAGCGGCTTTTGCCGAATTTGCGCTTGCCGCCGGCGCTTGCGAACTGCTGTTTATGAATACGCCGGACTACGCGGTCATCAACTCTTATGTCAATTTGGTAAAAAAACACTGCGACAAATATTTGGCTGGATTCGCCAATGCCGTCCTGCGCAAAGTCGCCGCAGAAAAAGACCTCATCAAAACCAAGGACAAAGGCGAATTCTTCAGCGCCCCGTTTTTTGAACTGCTCAACAACGATTACCCTGCCGGACAGATTCGCCTGATTCAGCAAGCCGGCCTTTCTGAGCCGCCACTGGCAATCAGCGTCAAAACATCACCTGAACTTTGGGCTCAAAAATTAAACGGCAAACAATTGGACGGCAACACCATAATCCTGCCCGACAGCAGCAACATCAGCAGCTTGACCGGCTACGATACCGGTGACTGGTGGGTGCAAGACTATGCCGCCTCACTGGCTGCCAGCAGTTTGGAAAACCTTGCCGGCAAACGCGTTCTTGACCTCTGCGCCGCCCCCGGCGGCAAAACCGCCCAGCTGTTAAGCCGCGGCGCTGTCGTTACCTCATTGGACAATTCGCAACAGCGCCTGAATACCCTGCGCGAAAACATGACGCGCCTCCGACTGCAACCGGAAAAAATCATTTGCGCAGATGCCTTGTCCTATCTGCAAAATTTCAACGACAAACCGTTTGACGCCATTCTGCTGGATGCTCCCTGCTCCGGCACGGGCGTCTTTCGCCGGCACCCGGAATTGGTGCATATCAAAAATTCTCAAGATGTCGCCCGGCAAGCAGATCTCCAGAAGCAAATTCTCTCTCTTGCTACCAAAGCCTTAAAATCCGGCGGCGAATTGGTATACTGCACCTGTTCGATAGCCAAAGCCGAGGGCGAAGAACAAATAAAAGCCTTTTTGACGGAGAACGGCGGATTCGAACTGACACCTTTGTCATCTTCCCGCTTTCCTGAAATTATCACCCCTGAAGGCTTCATCCGCACTCTGCCGATTCATCTGGCCGAATTCGGTGGCTGTGACGCTTTCTTCATTGCCAAACTGACAAAGGTGGCCTAAATGCTGTTTCGTAAATTTACCCTTTCCGCCGATAACAAAACAGAAACGCCTGAAGCTCCGGCTTTGCCTGCATTAAGCGGCAAACCTATATACATCCTGGGCGATACCGCATTGGCTTATTTTCTTGCCGTAAAACTGATTGCCGCGGGACACAAAGTAACCGTCATGGCCGGACAAGCTGAAAACACCAGCCTTGCAACAAACGGCATAACCGTCAAAGAAGACTACCAGCTGCAAAAACTTCATTACAAGCTGGAAACGACCCTCTGGCTGCAAGAAGAGCCGCAAATGCTGATAATTGCCGCCCGCTCATCCAAAATCAAAGCCATGCTGACCGGCATATCCAAAAATAAAATCAAAAACTGCCCGGTCATTTCATTTACCCGGCTTAAAGACCAGACTTTCATCTCCGATATTTTGGGCATTCCCGTTGTTTCCGCCTATTTTGACGGCTGGCTGAATTACCGCAGCCAACAAGTTACGGCCTATGGGCGCAACCCCGAAATAACCTTATGTGCCGAAACCTCTTCCGAGGCATTTCAACTATTGGCATCCTTGCTCGCCAACACCCGGATTTCCCTGCGCAACAGCAGCCTGCCGCAACAGGCTTTTTGGAGTTACTTCTGCCTCTATGCCCCTTGTTCGCTTTTAACCGCAGCCACCGGAAAAACTATTTTTGACATTACCAAAAACAAACCCCTGCGGGAAGAATTGCAAACCCTGCTGCAGGAAATCGTCACTTTGCGGCCTTCTTCTTTGCCCCCGTTATCACCCGAAGATTTGTTAAAGCAGATCTTCAACATCCCTTCAAATTATGTTTTTCCGTTAGCGGAACAAGTGAGGCTGCACCAAACCGGAGATTATGATTTTATCAGCTCCGTCATCCGTGATGCCGCACTCCTCAACAAATGTACGCTTCCGGCACTCAACCGCCTGCTTAAAACCCTCTGCGAACAAATTATCACTCAAAAATAACCTTTATGCGCTGAACAACCGAACTTCTAGGTTGAAGAAAAGGTTTAAACAGATTATAAGATTAAAGAGATGAAAGTATTCAGACAAAGGATTTACTGATGGACAATTCATTTTTCATTATTGCCGCAACATTTCTTGGCTGCTTTTTAATCACATATGCTTGGTTCTCGTTCATCACGCGCAAACTATCATCGGAAAGCTTTACTTTCCCGTTGGGCAGAGATATCTTCCTGCCGCTTTTTATTATGACATACAGCGGCATCACTTTCCTTTATTTCTTTCTTCCCGAGCAACATGATCAGCTGTTTGACTTATCCTATCTGAACATCGCCGTCATTTTCTTATCAACCCTTTTCATTTACCTGATTTCTCTCTGGCCGCGGACCGCTAAAGCCAATTGGCTGTTTTTCCTCGCCGCCGCAACAGCTGGGACAGTTTTTCTCCCGTCAGACTTTTTACTCTTTGAGGGAACGATTCCTTTTTGGGCAGACCGCTTATCTCTTGTCCTGCTGTGGGCAACCTTTGCTTGGGGATATAAATATCTCAATGGCATTGACGGGCTGGTCGCCACACAAAACTCTCTTTCAATGGCCGGTTTAGCCGCCTTGGCCTTTTTAGGCGCACTGCCGATGCTAACCGGAAGCTTCGCCGGCATTTTGTTGGCTGCAGTTGCCGCTTTTGCCGTTTATAACTGGTATCCGGCAGAATTATCCCTAAACAGCGCCGGCTGCCAGGCTTTGGGCTTTTTAACCGGATGGCTGTTTACCATAGCCGCCGTTGAGGGCGATGCTTCCTGCTGCCTCATCCTCTCCCTTTATTACCTCGTCGAATTTGTTTGGGCGGCCACCCTTAAGCTCTCCCGCAAACCTCAACATCAGATAATGGAAAACAACACATTCTACTATCAAACCAATCTTTCCGGTTTGTCACCAGCCTCCATTTGTGAAAATATTTTCAAAGTAAATGCTTTGCTGGTCATCTTTGCCGGCTTTCAGATTTATGCCCCCAACAACTATTCTCTGCCGGCTTTAGGGCTTATTCTGACCCTGTGGTTTATTTCTCACCTCCGCAACTGGCAAGAACCTGTCCGCAGCTTTAAAGAGCTTAACCAGGAAACCCTCAGAGATATTAAAGACAACATTGAAGACTTTAAAAAGAATATTAACAAGGACAACTAACCTGAATGACTATTCTTGACCGCCTAAAAAAACTTGTTGCCCCGGCAGCCGCATCTCAAGCCGAAATGCAGGCGGTTTATTCTGCGGCGCAGTTTAAAGTCGTCGTTATTGATTTTCTGGACAATGTCGAAAGCAGCTGCGGCGAAAATCTGGCGCGCCTGTTAAGTTCACGCGAAGGCCTGTCCCTGTCATTCTTTGATGAAAACTTTTCTAAAAACTTTCTCAATCTGGAAAGCCGCAGCCTGTTTGATTTAATTGACCGCGGACAAACGATTATCGACCGCACCGATGCCGATGTCATCATTTGGGGCTACCGTGAAAACGATCGTATCCGCCTTAATTTTCAAACACAGCAGCAATATGAAAAAGAAAACAGCGCTTACATATCCCTGCTCGACAGCCTGTACTTTCCGGCCATCTTTTTTGAACATCCGCAGCAATTTCCCCAAGCTATCTTAAACCTGATTTACGGTGCAGTCATCAGCTCGTTAAACAAAACGGATAACATTTCCAAAATTCAAAAAAGATACCTTCTGAAAAAAATCATCAGCCAGTTGTCACAAGATAATTCGGCCAAAGCGGTTACGGTGGAATATATGCCTTACATTATGAATTTTTTGGGCATTATCTATCTAAACTATGCTTATGATACGCAGGATGAAAAAGATTTCAAAATCACCAAAAATCTCTTTGAAACGGCGATTAAACATCAAGACCTAATAACTTCACCGCTTCACTTAGGTTGTATTTATTACCACCTCGGGCAACTATATGACTGTGCCACCCAACATATGGGAAACAGACCCGCCGCTTACTTCAAAGGTGCTATTGAATACTACCGCCAGGCTCAGCGCTATTTAGGAAAATACACATACCCATACGACTACGGTTATATATCCTACCGCTTATCCCATCTGTTTTTCAGTTACTGGCGGCAAAAGGAAGATTTACAGGCGCTGCGTGATGCTGTTTTTCAAATGCGCGAAGCCGAAAAAATTTATACCTACGCCTTGTTTCCTGACTTCTGGGCAGTCATTCAGGGAGAATTAGGACAAATGCTCGGGCTTCTGGGCAGCCTGACTAAAAGCGAAGATATTTCCGAACTGGCCGTCACCTGTTACCGCAATCAGCAAAAAGTAATTACCGAACGGCGCAATCCCGTGACTTGGGCACAAGCTCAAGAAAATATCGGTGAAATTTATTACCGTATCGGTAAAAACAATTTAGATCGCTCTCGCCTGGAAGAAGCACTCGAATGCTACCATGATGCTCTGTATATTTTTGAAAATGCCGGAAATGAAGAAAAAATCAAAAACATCATGACGGACATTGCCCGCACTAATCAGGCTTTGAACATGGTCTAACCCAATTGCCTATTCTTCTGCCATGCGAAATTAAGAAACCTGCTCCAGCTCTAAATCTTTCAATTCAGAGGGATAATAATCCGCATCACAAAGATAAACCATCCAGCTTTTCCGCGACGCAACCGCCCGAAACCCATACTTCGTCAAAACAGCAATAGATGCATCATTGCCCGGATTAATACAAGCGCTCTTCTTGACTCCTGCGGCATAATCAAATTGCAATTTTACAAGATATTTAGCATAACCTTGTCCGCGAAACTTCGGAAATGTACAATACTCCAGAAAATGAATCCCCTCAGGATTATATTTATGAAAATATGAATCAACAAAACAACACCCAATCCACTCCTTATCCGGTGTCATGAGAATCCAACCTTTGATTTTGCGCCACTTATTACGTAAATAACTTGCAGAACAAAAGTCCTCTTCCAAAAATTCAGATTTAGCCAACTCTTCCCATTTCGCTAAATCTTCTTTGCGCATTTCCCGATAGCAAAGCATTATCTTCTCACCTCCCGCGATAACCTCTCAGTAACTACCATAATTCTTAAAAGAAATGGTTAACAACCATTCAATGCGACCAAACCAGACATCTAAACTTTAACCAAGCTCATAACATGATACAATGCCTAACAACACCGCCCCCAACATGAGAGCCGTCCGTAAGACATCAATACAAAAAAGACGCTGCAAACCAGCGTCTTTTTAATTAAAATGGCGGTATAGTAAACCTCAACGGTATTGGGCATACGAAAGATGAATTTCTTATTTAAATATAGAAATTATTGTAACGACCATGGAAATAAAAGCTATAGCTAGAGTACATATAGAAATAGTCAAAGATTTTTTCAAAATAAGATCATTTGTTCTTCGTGAAAGCTCATTTTTCCCTATGCTGATTAGATGTTCAACATCTTCAATCTTCGAAACTATTCCGTTTTGATACTCTCCCTTATTAATATAAAGAGTTAGATTCGTAGCTCTATAAATTTCATTATAATTTATTTCCAATTTTTGGATGCTAGCTAATAAATCTTTATCAGACATTGAAAACGGATATTCATAGGGAACTTTTATTTGGTATCCGCCTCCGTCTATTGCAGGTAAAAAGTCATTATTCAAATTTTTTTTTGAAGATTTCTAAAAAATTTTATCAAACATTAGAAGTTCTCTTTCAAACACATCTTTTATTTTCCTAACACCCTATACAGACGTACTTTTATAATTATCTAACAATTCACCTATTTCATTAACAATAGAAGGATCTGCTGCATCTGCCCAGCCTAGAACCTGTATTTTATTGTTTAATATTGGGCCACCACTATTGCCATGGCGTATATCAGCCGTAATTTCAAACTTTTTCACAGCATGCTCAGTTTTCTTTGCAACAATTTGCCCTGTTTCTTTGCGAATTTGATGCCCAAGTTCAAAGGATGGATATCCGCATAACATAATTTCAGTACCAGTTTGAATTTTACAACAGCTTTCCAACTCAAAGTAGTCTTTATTAATAGATAGATCGTTTGCATCTTTTAGACTTAAGACAGCCCAATCCCGATTCCTATCCAGATTAACCAATTGTACATTAATACGATGGCTCGGATTTGTTGGGTTAAGAATATAAAAATTAGTCATAGGAGACTGATTAAAATCCACATCAAATTCATTTGCAGCATTTTTTTTATTTGGAAATAAAACATGTGCAGCGGTCACAATACCGATATTTTTAAGAAAGAAACAAGTACCTTGGCTCATTCTTTCAATCGGACTGTCATTTTTTTCTGCATTCACAGTATTCTCAATAACCCACACCGCTTTCTGTATAATTTCTTCAGGTGTCGGTTTCAAAAGAAGTTTCATATCCGGCGACAGTATATTAAACAATTTGGCCATTTGCTGATAATAATGATCTGTAACACCTCGAACACTTTTATAAAAATTTAATTTCCCATAAATAACTTGTTTAAAGCTTTTATGACCTCTAGAGAATTTGCTGAGATATTCCTTTTCTGCATTTTCATAACCAAATTTTTTCCAGGCATGAAGCATTGCTCGTATTTGATCACGATAATTTCTTACCAAGTTAGGCTTATCATTGATAATAAGACCTGTAACCTCCATTCTCTGCGTTTTATTCCGATAACGAACTTTATCCTCATTAATTTGAAAATCATTTCGGGTAATTATATCAACCAATTCTTCACAAAGAATAATTTTACTAGTAACAGGATTTTCTTTAAAAAGTTCTTTCATTGTTCGTATGGAAGAAAAAGTTATATCATCAGCATAACGAGAGTAGCGAAGACCATATTTAACAGCAAATGATTTTAGGTCATTATCGAGTCTCCTGCAAACTAATGTTGAAATGATGGGAGAAAGAGGGGAACCTTGGGTTAAACTACCGTGATATGTTGCAATTTTAGCCAAGCAGGAAGACAATTTTTCAGGAAAATTAAATGGATGTCCATGGAATACACCATAAACGCGATTAACTGTTATGGAATCAAAAAAATCTTTAAGATCTAAATTAAGAATGTGCTTACGTTTGAGGTGGTAATTTGCGTTTGTCTTTATATCTTTGCCACGTGCAAAACCATGAACACAGTTTTTTACGTCTATCTCATCATATATAAAGTTTGCTATTTGGCGCTGTATATATTTTAATGTCTTGCAAGGGGCTGCAATTTTGCGGTAATCACCACTTTTTTTGGGAATAATATAGGGAATATAATTTTGGTCATCGCTTCTTTTGTAAATAAGATAAGTAAAATAGCTATAATCCATATTAAGTTTTGCTGCTAACTGGATATTTGCTTTCAGTTCTGTAAATTTCATCTTATCCTCAAAAAAGCAAAGACCAAAGTTTCACTACTTCCTTACTGCGGGTTTCCATGTTCCCCACTGCCTGAAGGTTTCTCAGATAACAAAAATAACAGATAACTGGATCAGCTATCCCAATTCAAACTATGGTCTTTAATAAAATATAAAATTTAAATTTTTATTGCGCAAGAAAAAATAGCAAGCGATACGGTATTACTTATTATCCCTTTTATTTTTTATCTAAACTATAAACAAACTTACAAATTTAATCATATGATAAATATTTGACCACAAATCTTTTCTATCCCCGAATCACAAATGCATTATTCCCATATACGACAATAACAGGGAAACTACAGGGAAATTTAATCAGATTCTATATGCGAAATTCAAGCAAATCTGCAGATTTGCTTAAATAGCTCCTATCAAGCCACAAATTTATCAGGGGATTTTTATCAAAGAACAGGGATTTTATCTATTAATATCTCTAAAAATAATTACTCATAATCCTCAAGATTGAATTCTGTACTTAAGGTGTAACTTTTAATACATGGTTTTTGATATTTTTTACGAACACAGTTGAATGATAAATAAGCGTCCTTATTTAATTGTTTTATGAAACACAATGTTTGTAAAAATCGATCATTTACAGAGATGTGTGCATATTTTCCATCAAAAGCACCAGCTAACGGTGCATCATCGTATATTCTTTGTCTTTCAGAATATTTAAACTCAAAAACACTTGGATCAGAAGGATTGGGATGTTCAAATTTTGTAAAAGCGTAAATAGGAACATAAGTTCCTTTGGGATAATTTTTTGCACTTGAAAAAACGATTTCACCTTTAAGTTCTAAAAATTCAGTTTGATCATCTCTATAGCCTTCAGGAAAACGTTGAAAACTTAGAGAAAGATCAAAATCTATAATTTTGATTACAAATATTATCCCTATTTCATCCCATTTTATCATAAAAACCAATATTACCCATACTAAAAAATTAAAATTGTGTTAATAGAAGAGTTTTATTCCTGGACATTAAAAATATTTTACCCTATTTTAATAAATAGTAAATTAGAGTAAAATATAATGAATTGTAAACTAAAATTTATAGATTTATTTGCCGGTTGCGGCGGGCTCTCTTTAGGATTAATGAATGCCGGCCTAGAGGGGATCTTTGCTATTGAAAAAACAGAAGATGCCTTTAAAACTCTCATCCATAATTTAGACCACAAAAAAATAAAAAATGGATATAAATGGCCAATATGGCTACCTAAAAAAAACATGACGACTCGAGATTTACTTGATAATTATCAATCTCAATTACAAGAATTAAAAGATAGAGTAGATTTAATTGCAGGAGGACCACCTTGCCAAGGTTTTTCTTTTGCTGGTTTAAGAAACCCTAATGATCCTCGCAATAGACTTACCGAAGAATATATTGAAATAGTATCAATCATAAATCCTAAATTCTTACTCTTAGAGAATGTCAAAGGATTTCAAGCTGCTTTTAAAAAAAATGGCGCCTCAACGCAAGCATATTCAGAGTATGTTGTTGAGAAATTATCAAACCTAAATAAAGGTTATAAAGTTTTCAGCAAAGTTTTACCAGCCTCTTTATTTGGCGTTCCTCAACCACGCCCTCGATTTATAATGATTGCAGTGAGAAATGACATTGCTCAAAAGATATCTTACACTACTTTAGGAAACGAAGAATTCTACCAAAAAATTCTTCAACAAGCTGATAAATTTAAAAAAGAGAACAATTTATCAGAGATTACCATTCTGGGCGACGCAATTGGTGATCTAGAAATCAAAGGGAAAAATATTATTGAATGTATTGATAGCAAAAACTTTAAACAAATAAGTTATACAGAACCTAAAATCCTTAATCCTTATTTAAAGCTTATTCGACGCAATGTAAAAAAGGATTTTATGCCTGACAGTCTTCGAATTCCAAATCATAAAAAAGAAACCAAAAATAAATTTGAATATATATTGCTGAAATCAATCAAAGGACATACTCTTTCAAAAGAACTCCGAGAAGAATTGCATATAAAAAAACAATGCTTTACAGTATTATCATCAAAAGCATTATCTACAACAATAACGACTCTTCCCGATGATTGTATGCACTATTCTGAACCAAGAGTTTTAACGGTTCGAGAAAATGCCCGAATACAATCTTTTCCGGATTGGTTTGAATTTAAAGGTAAATATACAACAGGTGGCGATAGACGTAAAATAGAGTGTCCTAGATACACCCAAGTAGGTAATGCTGTTCCGCCTCTTATGGCTGAAATACTTGGACAGTCAATATTAGCTATAGAAAGATTAATCAATGAATGAGCAACAAAAACTATTTTTTCAAGTAAATGCCGGAATTAAGAATATTGTAGGCAAAGAGCTTATTCATAGTGATAGCATTGCCATAATTGAACTTATCAAAAATTCAAAAGATGCAGATGCCACTAAAAGTATCATACGATTTATAAATGAACAAAAAAGTCAAGATTCATCTTTAATTATTTCTGATAATGGTAAAGGAATGACTTTAAATGATCTAAAAAACAAATGGTTAAATGTTGCATATTCTGAAAAAAAAGAAAATATACTTAATAAATTATATGCCGGCAATAAAGGAGTTGGCAGGTTTAGTTGTGATCGACTTGGAAAAAATCTTACATTATATACCAAAGCTCAAAAGGGAAATTACATAAAGCTCTCTATAAAGTGGGAAGATTTCGAAAATAAGGGAATAAATGATGAGATGTCTACAATTCCTGTCCTTGCACAAGAATTATCAAAAAACGATTTTTTACAGGAAATAAATGTTCAAAATTTTACAACAGGAACAATTCTTAAAATTGAAAATCTAAGAGAGACATGGCCCGCAACGAAATTAAGAAAACTAATTGCTGAGCTAGAAAAATTTTCACCATCAATTGATGATGATTTTAGCATCTTTTTATATTCAGATAATCAAGATAACACCATTGCAAATAAGCTTAATAAGCGTATCGAAAATAATATTTTAGAAAAAGTCTCTTTTAAAACTACACACATTGAATCTTCTATTGATGCTGAAGGAAAAAACATCCACACAACTCTTTACTATCAAAATAAAGAAGTATACCGCTATTCGGTAAGAAACCCTTTTCCAAAATTAAAAAATATAAAGACAGTAATCCATTACATCGATCCATTAGCCCGTTCTTATTTTACAAGGACTGTTGGTATTACCCCCGTAGAATATGGTTCAATTTTTTTGTTCTATAATAATTTTAGAATATCTCCTTATGGAAATGTAAAGAATGACTGGTTGGGACTAGATCAACGAAAAGCCCAAGGACGTGCTCGATATTTTGGAACTCGAGAACTTTTTGGGCGTATTGATATTATTGATAAAGATAATACTTTTGATGTTTTATCCAATCGTGAAGGACTAGCTCAAAATCAAGCGTTTATAGATTTAGTTGCGTATGATAAAGAAGATAAGACTGTTATTCTAATTGATGAAGAAGATGAAGACAGAGAAAGCTATGGCTATATTACCAATATTATCAGACAATTAGAAAATTTCGTTGTAAATGGTTTAGAATGGAATAGATTATTTGACAAACAAAATCCTTCTTCAACAAAAGTTATATCCGAGAATGATGTTTTAAAAAATCCTGACCGTTATACAATGCGCCAGATATCATCTGAAAAAGTTAAAACTGCTTGCGAAAAACTGCTAAAATCTAACTGGAAAATATCCGACATTCAAATTAACGAAAATCTCATATCTCATATTTTTTCTGAAGCTCAACAAAAATATGAAGAATTTTTGAATGATTTTATTGAAAAAATAAAAGACAAATCATTTACAGAATTATCTGCTACTCAAAAAGGAAATGTTCGAAAAATAATTGAACGAGAACGTCAGGCAACTAAAATTGCAGAAAAAGATAGGGATATTGCTGAACAAAAAGTAAAACAAGCACAAACAACCATTGATACACAGCAACAAACCATTTTAGAAAAAGAGAAAACCATTGAACAAATAAACAGCCAAAACGCATTTCTTAAAAAGACAAGCAGTCAGGATGTTGAAGACCTTATTATATCAATGCATGCTATACTAGTAAATACATCTACCATAAGAAATTGTTTATTAACTCTGCTTGAAGACCAAAATATTTCAAACGAAACAAAAGATAATTTAGCCCTTATTAGCGAGGCTAATCAAAAAAACTTTAATATTGCTAAATTTGCCACATTATATAATTTTTCAGATAAACAAAATATTATAAATGGCGAGCTAACGGTATTCATGCATGAATATTTAAAAGAGGCAAAAGAATTTTCAGCTAATCGTCGTATCCAAATACACGACCAACTCAACACCAGTATTCTTTTAAATAAAGAATTTATTCCCCTTGAAATTATGATGTTATTAGAAAATATCATCTCTAATTCAAAAAAAGCGAAAGCAAAAAATTTATTTATATCAAACACATTACTACAATCTGGTCAAATTAAATTTTCTTTTAAAGACGATGGTAATGGAATAACGGAAAAAAGATTTTTGGATAACATAAATTTAATATTTGAAAAAGGAGAAACCTCAACCAAGGGCTCAGGAATAGGTTTGTATCAAATAAACAAAATAGTAAAAAAACTAAAAGGTAAAGTTGGAGTAAAAAATTACAATAATTGTTTTGAACTGGAGATTATTTTCTAATGAAACTAGATTATAAAATATTATGGATTGAAGATGATGAAAGTTTTAAAATATCAATAAAAAAAGATATTGAGCACCATATTTTAGATAAAGGATTTAATCCAATTATTGAAACACCGAATAAACTATCTTCTGAAAACATTAAAACTGAAAATTTTAAAGATTATGATTTGATGTTAATAGATTTTACATTAAAATCACTGGCAGATCAATCAGGTGATATTATTATTGAAAAAATAAGACGCAAAAGTATATTTACCAATATTGTATTTTATTCTAGTGATACAGAAAGATTAAAAAAAGAAATACATGAAAAACGTTTAAGTGGCGTTTATTTATATGACAGAACAGACTTTGAAAAAGATAATATTGATACTTTTTTTGAACTTGTAGATTTTTTTCTGGAAAAAGATATGGATATAAACACCTTACGAGGAATCACCATGGCAGAGGTTGCTCAGTTTGATAAAATCATTTGGAACATTATCGAAAAAGAAAATTGTAAAGAAGAAGTTGCAGATAAAATCAAAAAACAAAAGCAAGATTCTTTTAATAAAATTAAAGATTTATCTAATGATGATCTTTGGCTAAAAGCAAAAGATGAAGGAACAAAAATTTTTGACAGTTCTTGTCGAAAGGATGTATTACATAGTAAAATTTTAAAAGATAGGCATCATTGCAATGATTTTTGCAACAAATCAAAAAATTGTTACACAGACATTATGAATAAATATACTACAAACGTACTTAAATATAGAAACGAATTAGCTCATCATATAACTCCCCAAATTACAAAAGAACAAAGTCTTGAATTAAGAAAAAACCTTATTAATTTTAGAAATATATTCAAAGAAATGGAAGAATGTTTATGTTCAAAGCCGTAATTTTTGATATAGATGGAACTCTTGCAGATAATTCAGAAAGACAAAAATATCTTTCTGAATTAAAGTGGGACATGTTTTTTAGTGAAATGGGAAACGATTACCCTGTTAAAGAGGTTTTAGAACTTTATAATCTAATCAAAAATTCACAACAATATAAAATGATAATAGTTTCAGGACGTCCAGAAAAATATAAAAAGCTTACAGAGCAATGGCTTACATGGAATAATATTTATTATGATGATCTTTACATGAGAAAAGACGGTGATCAGAGAAAAGATAATGTGATTAAACAAGAAATCCTTAAACATATAAAAGAAAAATATGAAATATTATTTGCTTTTGATGATAGAAAATCTGTCGTTGATATGTGGCGTGAAAATGGTGTATTTTGTTTTCAATGTCAAGATCATAATTACTAATCTTCTACACTGCGTTTCATATACCCCAACACGTTGACAAAGCTTTGATATCATTCAACATAATGCTCCGAGAGAGATTACCAAACGCTTTGATGCAATTTCCTGAACAGATTTCCCCTTGTTATTCACATAATGCAAAGCTTACAAAAAAATTATTAGCCACTGTGTTTTTGCTTATTGGGGGAACATATTCCCAAGTGAAGTTTTCTATAAGCTTATCCATATTTTTCAGAACCGTAACATTAGCGCCGTCCTGACCGTTTTTGACAAATGTCATTTCTATTTCACCAGCAGACATTACTAAAGTTTTCGCATCTTTTTTGATAAATTTATAATTTTCAGCATCAGCCCAATCAGAATAGATGTTAGCGCCTTTCGTACTCATTGAATCTATTAGTAAAACAAGTGGACATGAATTACTGTCTCCAAGCTTTGTTTTCATAAAATCAGGAGCGGCATATTTCAATTTTTTCAAAATTGGATTCGCATCGGCAGTTTTAATGAGTATATTAATTTTTTCATCAAAAGCAACTTTCTTTCGTAATTCGCTCAATGACAATTCCAGAGATGAAAGATCCGGAAGTTTATATCTAAAAACCATAATTTCTTGATAATTTTTAATAATTCTTTTGATTTCTTCAGGTGTAAAATACTGTGTGTTCTCACAAATAGAATATGCTCTTTCAAGATAACTAATATCATGATTATTATAAGGATCATCGTAAAGTCTTATGTTTTCAGGAAGAACATTCTTAACGGCTAACTTGCTTGTCACCATACATTTATCAAATTCCTTATAATCTTTGATAATACTGTCTGTAAGAGAAAGCTTATCCTTACTTGTTTTTGCTTCATCTAAATTTTTAAGCTGATTAGAAATTCTTTGCCGATAGCTCTGCAGGCATTTTTGATTTGGTGCTGCATAAAATGTGTCAAATGATTCTATTCTTAATTGCTGACAGGAATGTATAGCAACTTCCTTCCTGGTATTCAGTTGATTTAAATATTCAAAATCACTTGCTTCCCAATATGCGGCACAACCGGCTAAAAACAGACTTGTAACCAAATAAAATTTTTTCATAAGATTAGTCCTTTTCTCATATCTCAAAGTCCGCAATTATCGGGTAATGATCCGACAAGTCTTCAATCACCGCCGCATAATCAACATATGGATTTTGAACAGTAAATATCTGGCTGGCAAACATCAAATCAATCTGCTTATTGCCATTATGTTTAAAGGTTGTTTCATAATCACCGTCAGGAAAATGTCCTAAACAATCCTTAAGTTCGAAAGTTGTTAACCGCTCAAAAAAGTTAAAATTTTTGCGCGATTTACCCTTATCCCATTGCGGCCCGGCATTCCAATCGCCGGCAATAATAAATCTTGGGCAGAAGAAAAACCATCCAATAGCGGCGCGGTATCGGATAAACAGCGGTGTAGATTAGCCAGATACGAAAAAGCCGTTACTTTTTCATAATCGCAGACATTCTTACCATACATAGAAATAACGGCAATGTCCGTTCCTGCAATCTGGGCAACAGTCATACTTCCCGGATAGGTAGTGTTGTATTTTAGCTCAATCTTCTCTAAATTGACATTTTCTGCAGCTAATATCGCTGTCCCCCATTTAAAAGGGCTATTGTTATTTCGCGTATCGGCTGAAAAATCTATCGCGCCCCATATCCCGTGCCCCTCAGGATTATAAACAGGAATATCAGAATAAATCTGGTTAGGATAGAAACAGCGCAACTCTTCTGGGTCAAAAACTTCCTGAGCCAAAACAATATCCACATTATTTCCCCTCAGATATTCAAGAGCTTTTTGAACTTTCGTCTTGTTCCCCTTGCTGGGTGAACCAACAGAACCGTAGCCAAAGTTCCAAGTTGCCGCGCGTAATATCCTAACCATAACCTACATCCTTTATTTCGACAGTTCTCTCAGCTTAAACATGGCTCTAACACCTCTATTGCCGATATAAGCAAAGAATGCTCCGAGAAAAAATGCTGACATATCAGCAATGTCTGGATTCATCCTAAAAGATAAAACAAAAATTATTTTAAGATAGCCCATAGTCATGATAAACACGAGAACCGCATAAATAAAAGCGATTAACGGTGGCAAGCCGGGCAGTCTTGTTTCTGAGGTTTCTTTTTTAACATCATCTGTCATTTTTAATCTCCTTTAATATTTTCCCAATCTCGTAATCAGAGGATGACTTTTTTGCCACGCAGCTTGATATTCCTCTGTAACCCGAAAAACTTTCAGGTCTGCCTGATACTCATGTTCAACCCAATATATTTTAACGGTCGCTTTATAATCTCTGTCTTCAAAACACCATTTCGCTTCTGTGTCTGCTCTATAGTCTTGATCAACTTCGAAAAAACATAGATCAGCTTGATAACTGTTTTCTACCGCAAATACCTTTATATCTGCCTGGTATTCATATTCTGTTACATAAACTAATGCCATTTCCTTTATCCTTATATTGATTTATTATTGTCTATGCTGGCTTAATTGTTTTGCATGGCCAATAAAATTATATTGTTTATTCGCAATACTTTTATCAAAAAAGCTATTGTATCATCCCAATAGATTTTTAAGGGGTGAAACATGCTTAATGAAAAAGAATTTTTAAGACTTATTAGTGACTCTATTCGAAAAAAACGCTTAGCCAGTAAGATTTCTAGTGAAAAATTATCTGAATTGAGCGATATGGATTATTCGTCTATCAACTTAATCGAGAATCAAAAACAAAATCCTCGTTCCTACTCATTATATAAATTGCTCTACGCTCTGGATATTGATATAACCAAAGACTTAAAAGAAGATATATCTCAACAGGATGTTAAAGACAAAATTATCCGCAAGCTCAACCTTATGACCGATTCTCAAAAGGAATCCCTTTTAAAGCTAATCGATAATTTCGATATAATCGCCAAATAAACTCCTAAAAATTATAAGGACACCAATATTTCCCGCTATGAAAATCGGTCGGCACATTATTCATACGATAATGTTCTTCTATATCAAGGTTATAACCGCCTCTACTACAGATAGTGTTCGCGCGAGCTGCCAATGGTATATTTTGCGAGACATGGTTATACATTTCCAAACCGTAATTCAAGGCTTGACTCAAAGCATCACATTGATCTTTAAATAAAGATCTCGGAAAAGTTAAGAACTCATCTTCAAAATTTTTGAACCATGGCTCATATTTTCCCGGAAACAATAAATCTCCCTGTTCGGTTTTTAACGCGACAATATCAAAACGCTGTTCTTTAGAACCTTTGCAAGAAACAGATTTCAGACCTACTATTTTACCTTTCAACGTTTGATATAAAGAAGTTCCGGAAGATGCATCTTCAATCAAAGTTGTCGTCCGCCCCTGCGCAATCCGTTCGTATTTATCAGACATTTCCTGAACTTTTCTTGTTAATTCAGGAAAATTAAGTCTGCCGCGAAATACCTCCAACAGATAATACTTCTGACCATTTTCATTTCCGATTCCAACAACCGCACAAGAAGAGTAAGCATTATTTTCCATAGTCTTGGCAGCGGTATCCCATGATAAAATAATTTTATTTAATCTTGATGGCTGTTCTTGATAATACTTCATCCACTCTTCTCTTATTATTCCGCTGCCGATAGGTATTGGATTCTGCTGGTACTGCGCGGAAAATACAAAAGCGCTCATCGAATTGCGATAACTGTTTACAACTTTTTCGCCTTCGCGTTCTGGATGCAGCAATTCGCCTTTTTTCCGCTCATATATCGCTGTCGTTTTGGTAATACGATTTTTTATTTGCCATTTTTCATCTTTTTCAGCAATTAGCGGCAAGATGATGGGCTTAAAATCAGGATCGTTCTCAAGCAGGAAACCGGATAGATCATGCGCATGCAACCGTTGCATGACCACAAGTATTCTCCCGGTATTTTTGTTATTAAGTCTGGAGCTTACGGTATTTCCATAGAGTTCATTAATCTTTTCCCTAACCACGTCTGAAAGAGCATCGGCCGGTTTTAGCGGATCATCTATAATAATCCAGTCTGCGCCGCGGCCGGTGACCGCTCCTGAAATTGTTGTTGCAAACCGCCCGCCGTGTTTGGTAGTCTCAAAATCCATAACAGATTTTTTATCTACACGGATACTTGTTTGAGGAAAAAGCTCTTTATACCAATCTGTTTCCATAATGGTTTTGCAACCCGCCGCTAATTTAGAAGCCAGTTCCTCGCCATAGCTGATACACATAATTTTGGCTGACGGATTATGTCCTAAAGTAAACGCTGGCAAAGCTATAGAACATATCACAGATTTTAAATATCTTGGAGGGAGATTGATGATCAATTTCTGATTCTCTCCCTCGATCATACTTTGAATATAATCGCATAATAAGTCTATATATGCGCCATTTATAAACGTTTCCGATGGATTTAATTCATAAAAACACTTCTGTACAAAGGTTGAAAAACTTTGACGGAAGACTGCATTCTTCACCAAATTTTTATCAGTCATTTCTATTCTCCTGTTTATTTTGTTCTAAAAACTGTTGTAAAATTTCTTCATCTCTTAAAGACAATTTGCTTGTTTCCAAGGATTGCTCCTCTTTCATATCTAACTGCATCATGTATGGGAAAAGTGCCGCAATGGCCTTGATTTCACCTTTTACCGCAGCATTGACCAACTGCATCAGCATTGCCTGCTTTTTGGTAATGCTGACGGTCTTACCCTCTTGCTGAATTTTGATTTTCTGTTCCAAAACTGCATCCAGAAGTTTGAGCGTATTTTTGCTTCCTTTTGGCCTCCCAGCCGGATTACCTGAACACCCCTTCTGAAATCGCGAATGTTTGGGTGGATTTTTATAACCGCTTTCACTCATTGACTTCCTCCAGTTTTTCTTGCAATAATTGCTCATATGATTTTTGCGAATCTTGGTGAATTGCCCAAATTCCGGTCAATTCATGATACCGACGAATAATCGTATCAATATACAATGGCTCATATTCAATTCCATAACAAACGCGCCCGGCTTTTTCAGCCGCAATCAACGTTGTCCCGCTGCCTAGAAACGCGTCTAGAACAATATCGCCGCGTTTGGACGCATCCAGAATCGCGTCACGTACTAATTCTACAGGTTTGACTGTCGGGTGTAATTTGAGATTTTTTTGCTCGGAGCCAAAACTATTCACTCCGGCATAATGCCAAACATTTGTTCGATATCGACCGTGTTTGCCTAATTCCACATTATTAAGGTGAGAACCTTTGCCATTTTGAAAAACAAAAATCAATTCATGCTGAGATCGGTAAAAACTACCCATACCGCCGTTTTTCTTACACCAAATCACTATATTCAGCATCTTGGGATAAATATCCCGAGATGCTGAAAGCAGTTCATAAATATGCCGCCAATCCATACAAATATAATGAACGGAATTTTCAACAGAATATTTGGCTATATTTGCCATTGATGTTTTCAAAAACGAAATAAATTCAACCTCATTCATCTCACCGGAAGCAAAAGCAAACTCGTTATGCTTCGTCTGACCAGCACCGCATACATGTCCTTGAATTTTAACATTATATGGCGGATCAATAAAAACCATATTAGCTTTAATTTGTTCAAACAAACGCAGGTATGTTTCCTCTTGCAGCGAATCTCCGCAAATAATTTTGTGCTTTCCCAATAACCAAACATCACCGTGTTGGCTAACTATTTCATTTTCCGGTACATACGGAACGAAATTAAGTTTTTCATCTGCTTTTTCGTTAGGTTTGTCTTCAGCCAGAAGAACGTCTATTTCCTTAAAATCAAATCCGGTAATATCCAAATTCAGTTCATCTTCAAGGTTCAGAGCCAATTTTTCAATTTCTGAAAATTCCAGCTTCAATAAATCCGTATCCCATCGGCCATTCTCCGATAATTTATTATCCGCTATGCGATAAGCCCGTTTTTCCGTTTCAGAAAGATGTATAAGACGAACGATCGGAACTGTTTCCTGTTTCAACAGCTTTGCTGCCAACAGACGCCCATGACCGGCAATTACTTCTGATTTTTCATCAATCAAAATAGGATTGTTAAATCCAAAACGCTCAATCGATTTAGCGATTTGCTGAATTTGTTTTTCATCATGAACCTTAGGATTTCCTTTATAAGGGTTAAGATTTTCCAAGGCTGTATATTCAATTTTTATTTGCTTATTAAACATGATTTACTCCTTTCTTTTTTGTCCAAACAAGAGTTTCCTTCTTCAGAAAAACGCGATATATAATATACAAAAAACTTTTTATTTATTTTCAATGTGTTATATGGTTATATCTTATACGAACCCCGCTTTTATATGCCTTATTTTTTGTCTAAGCCATCTAATAGAGTTGACTTCTTGTCCTATGTAAGCGTTACTGAGCTTACAATATATGGAAAAACAAGGAGTTGACCGATGAGAAAGAAAATTTATCTGCCGAGAAGCGCTGAAGAGCTTAAAAGCATGAACCACAAAAGTCAGGCTGAATTATGGGTGCGGTATCATAACAGTCCTTATGAACGGCAGTTTCGGGCATTATGGTATTATATCGCCTGTGAAAACGCCAATCTTAAAATTGAACGCAAACATCTGACTAAACTGGAAAAATATGCCGAAAACCCCGATGAGTGTATGGTTAAGGTTTATAAGACCAAATACAACCTGCATCCCGGCACCGAAATTATCAAAACCTATCACGGCCGACAATATAAGGTTACCATCGCGGAAGCAAATGATTTTATCTACAACGGACAGCATTATAAAACCTTATCGGCCATCGCTAAAGAAATCTGCGGCATAAAGGTCTCTGGCTATGACTTCTTCGGATTAAATAACAAACGGGTATTAAAGGAGGCGGCTCATGGTTAGAGTAAACTGTGCGGTCTATGTCCGCAAATCTACCGAAAAAGGCTTAGAGCTTGAATTTAACTCCCTGCATAATCAGGAAGACGCCTGTCGCAGTTACATTATGTCTCAAGCCTTTAACAACTGGGAATATTTCAAAACCTATACCGATGGCGGTATTTCCGGCGGCACAATGGAACGCCCGGCTTTAAAACAAATGCTTGAAGACATCCGCCGAGGATTAGTTCAAACGGTAGTGGTTTACAAAGTTGACCGATTATCACGCTCCATCATGGATTTCCACAACATGATGAAAGAGTTTGATAAATATGGCTGCAGCTTTGTTTCGATCACACAGGCATTTGATACCTCAACCTCCATGGGCAAGCTGACGTTAAATATGCTGCTGTCCTTTGCCCAATTCGAGCGAGAGGTCTCCTCGGAACGTGTCCGTGATAAAATCCGCGCCAGTAAAGCCAAAGGCTTATGGACGGGCGGCGTCCCCAAACTTGGTTATGATATTCAAGACAAAAAACTGGTCATTAATCCCGTCGAAGCCGAACAGGTACGCAGCATTTTTGAAGGCTATTTACAATGCGGCTCTCTGGCCGAACTTGAGAAATTTGCTGAAATTAAAGGTTTCAAACATAAAAGCTGGATAACCAACAAGGGGGAACAGAGAGGCGGCAAACCTTTTAAAATATCCGCGCTCCACCGCTTGCTGCATGAAAAATTATACCTCGGCATGATTGAGAACAAACGCACCGGACAAGCATTTAAAGGACAGCATGAGGCTATCATATCAAAAGAATTATGGGAAAAGGTGCAAGCCAAGCTCAAAGAAAATGACAACAGCTCTAATCATACAAGGAACAGAAACAATAATCTGCTGACCGGCAAGTTATTTGATGCCAATGGCACCATTTTTACCAATCAAGCTAACAGCAAAAAGAAAGCTACCAAACGACATTACTATTCTATTAAGGGCTTGTTCTTACCCACGGAGCAAATTGATAAGCTCGCTAAAGACGCCATAATTGAAATTCTTAACAGTAATCTTAATGGGCTGAACAAAGACAGCGCCGTAGCTCTAAAGCTGATAAATTTTACCGATATGGACTACTTCGGGCAACACAATTTTATCCGCAACTTCATTAACAAAATCATTTATCAGAAGGATCGCCTGACCTTCTTTTTTAATACCAATCCAGAAGTTCTCTCGGCCTACACCGCCGATTCGCTAAACCAAAACGATACCTCGTTGGAGTTTATTACCGATAATGCCAACAACCAAATCATCTATGAAAAACAGGTGGTCATCAACCGCGGATTATCAAGCAATGTCTATAATGCCGGAAAGGTAGGACTGATGAGTATCAATGACAACAACCGCCTCATCGTCAGAGCCTTTGCCTATGCATGGAAATTTAAGAAACTATATGAAAAAGGCATCCGGATGGAAGACATCATGAAACAAGAAAGAATGACCAAGCGTACAATTTACAAATATCTCAACCTTGCTTATCTCTCGCCAAGAATAGTAAACCAACTTCTCTCCGGAACTTTAACCGTCAACCTGCAAACCCTCTTTGAAGTAGCTTCTAAAAATCTAAGCTTCGAAGAACAGGAAAAAGAAATATTTTAGTGGTTAAGTTTATACAAAACTATCTTATTTATAATATAAAAAATTTCCCAAGATAAATCATTATAAAGCATCAAAAGTGTGTCATTTTCGTAGAATGGATAAAAAATACCTTCTTTTTCAAATCCCAAAGAAAATACATCAGCATGCATCAATAAGTTTCTTATTTTTCTTACACTCAAATTTTCATTATTAAGAAAATCAAATTCCTTTCCATCTATAATATTTTGGGTAAACAATGTTTGTAGAACATTGTAAAACTTCATATCATAATTCTCAATAACTGATTTCGATACATTTTCAAATACATTAAATAAAACATTTAAGCAAGCTATTCCTTGACCTTCTTTATACAGAATTTCACACGTTTGTAAAGATTGAGCGTAATAGTGAGAATATTGCCAAACATTATCTATTATAGCATTTTTATCTATTCCTTGCATATTTTCCTCTCAAGTGACTCTCCCAAAATCGGCATTGTATGTAAGAGCCATAATTTTTGCATTTTCCAACATAAAACGAGCTTACCATAGTCATTTCAGCGGAGTCAACCGCCGGTAAAGCTCGCATTTCCGCCGGATACGAAAAAAGACGCTGTAAATGAGCGTCTTTTTAATCAAAATGGCGGAGCAGTAAGGATTTGAGAACTGAACACCTAGCGTAATACTCCTAACTTTTAGCCATTTTATGGCCGTTTTCTGCGCGATTGGTGCGAATATCCGTTTTTTACAGAACAATCTTCAAAACACAAGATTATCGCAGCACATTACATTTTATCTTTAACTTTCTTTCATAAAAAGTTAAACTTAGTGGATTATCATTAACTTTTGTTCTTGACTTGTTAAAATTAGAAGTTACCATATATTTATAAGCTTTATCAAAGAGAGGCTATATGCAAAGAGGTATCCAAGGCAAATTGATTAAATGCTCACTAAGCTCCGAAAGCTATCAGGCATATGTTCCGAATGCTCTACCACCCAAACCGGCTATCGATTTGGAAATCGTCTCTCCTTTGTTGGAAAAAGCCAATCAAGCAATCGGTTCTTTAAATGGGGTTATCTCAACCGTTCCTAATCCAGCGGTTATCAATTATATGTACGTCCGGAAAGAAGCTCTGTTGTCTTCTCAAATAGAAGGAACGCAATCTACCTTGGATGATTTATTAAAATATGAAGCGCAACAGACACAAGGAATCCCTGTAGCTGATACTTCAGAAGTATCATCATATGTTGCCGCTCTGAATTATGGTATTGAGAGGATTAACGCAGGTTTTCCTCTGGCTCTGCGATTAATTAAAGAAATCCACGCAATATTACTCAAAAACTCTCGCGGTAAAACCAAACTACCGGGAGAGTTCCGTTCTTCACAAAACTGGATTGGCGGTACCAGACCAGGCAATGCGAGATTCAGTCCATGTCCGCCGGATAAATTGATGGAGATTTTAGGACAATTGGAAATCTTTATGAACAAAGATGATAATATCCCCACGTTGCTTAAAGCTGCCATGATACATGTGCAGTTTGAAACCATCCACCCGTTTTTAGATGGTAATGGCCGATTAGGTCGTTTGCTGATTACATTCTTTTTATGCGTAAAAGAAGTTCTGAAATCACCATTTCTTTATTTGAGTCTGTTCTTTAAGAAAAACCGCTCATTATATTACGAATATCTAAACAATGTTCGTTATAACGGCGACTGGGAAAGCTGGTTTAATTTCTTCTTAGAGGGGATTATTGAAACCTCTAACGATGCCAGAGAAACGATTCTCAAAATTCAGAAACTTTTTGCCGAAGATGAGAATAAGCTGCAGGATTTAGGGCGTGCTCAGCCTTCAGCTTTAGAAATATTGCAGCAATTTGAACAAAAACCGGTTTTAACCGTTGCTGAGATTGAAAAGAAAATTACGCTTGCCCGTCCGACGATTATCAGTTCAATCAACCGTCTCATTAAGCTAGGAATAATTACCAATACCTCCGAGAAAAAATGGGGACAGACTTACGCTTACACCAACTATATTAATTTGCTTTCGCCTGAAAGCAACCCATTATAACCTCGCTGAAGTGACTTTGCTAATTTGAGCAAAGTATGTAAAGGCTGATAGAAACCATAAATTATGCATAAACAACGGCTTACCATAGAGCGTTTCCAGAGTTCAATCCCCTGTGATCGGCTGTCCTCTAAGCACTTTAAAAACGCTAAAACCCTTGCTGAGCAAGGGTTTCGGCAATGGCGGATGAGGAGGGATTTGAACCCCCGATACGGGTCACCCCGTATAAACGATTTCGAGTCGCTCGCATTCAGCCTCTCTGCCACTCATCCGTAACCATCAATTTAATAATGATAATTTGCTCTTTTGGCAAGTATTATTTAAACACTTTCACCCTTTTTTCGATAGGTTCAAACGTTTTTTCATCCGCCGGAAGCTCCTTGCTCCCCACCGGCATTTGGCTTATAAGTTTCCATGTCGGCGGCAAATTCCATTCCTTAATAACCGCATCATCAATCAACGGATTATAATGCTGTAAACTAGCACCAGCCCCCTCGTTTTCCAAAGAAACCCAAACCATATACTGCAACATTCCGCTGGACTGCAACGACCATGGAGAAAAATTGTCAGCATATAACGGAAACTTTTCTTCCAAATTTTTGACAACAGCTTGGTCTTCAAAAAACAATATTGTCGCATATCCGGCAGCAAAGCTGTCTATTTTCGCCGCTGTTGCCAGAAACTTATCAGCCGGAACAATTTTTTGCAGTTTCTCCTTAACAATTTCCCACAAAAGCAGATGATTGTCCCCCAACAAAATAACAACGCGCCCGGCTTGAGAATTAAATGCCGACGGACAGTATTTTACAGCATATTCCACCACCGAAATAATCTTTTCCTTGGTCACTGCTTTATGACGCCCTAAATGATAAATTGAGCGCCTGCCCGCCATCGCTTCATATAAATTGTCTTTCATTGCTGTTTTCCTCAAAATTAAACCATATATTAAAGTATTAACGTTAAACTAGGCTTTCAATAACTAACCTTAACCGTAAATGAAAAAAAATCTTGATTTTTAGACGAAAATAAGCTAATATTTGACAGATTTTCGAAACAGAGAAGTTAATGGTATGATAAAAAAATTGATAATGCTTGGTTTGGCCACAGTTTTCTCAGCTTTTCCCCTAACCAAGTCCTACGCCTACAGCCAAGCATCCAAGATATATATCGGAGCTGATTACGTTTATTCGGATATCAAATATAGAAATGATACCATTTACGAAATGGATGACCCTTACAGCAGTATATCTCCAGTTATTGGCTTCAATGCTTATGGCATAGGGCTGGAAGGATTTTATCAATTTTCCGATAAACAAATTAACAAATCAGGTTATGAATCAACCTTAAAAGCTTACGGTATTGATCTGGTTGGGGAAGCCCCCTTGTCAGATAACTTTTCTGTCATTGTTTCTATCGGTTTAGCCAACTACAAATTTCAAATTAAACAACCCAACGGCTGGAAATATGACCAAGATGCCAACGGCCCGCGATTCGGTATTGGCCTGCAATATGAAATCCTGCCGCACATTGCTTTGCGTACAATGTTCCATTACACCTCTCTTAATGCCGGATCAACCGACTTTTATGATGCCGTCAGTGAAATTTCCGGTGGCGTACGCATTATGTTTTAGCAATCCCCTCAAACAATCATTAGCCCCGAAAAATTCGGGGCTTTTTATTGCCTCATCATACATAAACCTTATCATACGAAGCAACAGGCTATTCTCACCTTCAGACAGGGATAAATCCCGTCCGTTGAAAGCAAGCCCTGCGCCGCTTGAAACGTC
>CANDEX010000012.1 GCA_947383875.1 uncultured Azospirillum sp.
TCCGGTTTTGGAATTTGACGGTAAAAAAACGGCTTTGCTAAAACGTGATGATCGCTTGGCTGTTAAGCTGGATAATATTGATGATGAAACAAAAGGCCCGTTGGCAGAAGCAGAATTCGTGATGATTGTCGAACTGCAGGGTAAAATGGTTGAACGCACTTACGGCGTTCCGGTAGAAAATGTCGAAGAAATCATCTTCAAGGGGCGGCAGACTCGTGCTGATGAATTGGTTAAAGCCAAAAGCCGTGAAGATGTTATCAATTCTTTCGGTGCTGTCAAAATTTGGTCTTGCGGCGACAAAAAATAAAAAAACAGGAAAACAGGATGATAGGTTTAGTTTTAGTTACCCATGGCAATTTAGCATTAGAATTTGTTTCAGCTATGCAACATGTTGTCGGCAAGCAGGAACAAGTTGAAGCCGTTTGCATTGGTCCGGAAGATGATATGGAAATGCGCCGAGAAGAAATTCTCCACAAAGCAGAACAAGTCAACAGTGGCGAAGGGGCTATTGTTTTGACAGATATGTTTGGCGGCACACCCTCTAATCTGGCAATTTCCATTATGGACAGAGCCAAAGTAGAAATCATTGCCGGTATTAATCTGCCGATGCTTATTAAATTGGCCTCTTTGCGTAGAGAAAAACCTTTGAAAGAAGCGGTTGAAGGTGCTCAGGAAGCCGGAAAAAAATATATTAACATCGCCTCACAACTGTTGGGAATGTAATAATTATGACTGAAAATTCTTATTCCGCCACATTAGAAATTCAAAATCGCAAAGGTTTGCACGCTCGCGCTGCAGCAGCCTTTGTTAAAACCATAGAGGATTTGGATGCTGAAGTCACCGTAGAAAGAATCGGTCAAAAAGTCAGCGGCTGCTCCATTATGGGGTTGATGATGCTGGCTGCTGCCAAAGGCACAACAATTGACATTACCTGCAGCGGTGCTCAGGCCAAGGAAGCCTTGGAGGCTCTGACTCTGTTGATTAACAGCAAATTCGGCGAAGACTAAAACACCATGAAAAACAAAGCTCCGCGCAATAAAACTCTGGAGCTGTCTCCCGCTCAGACCCAAAGTTATGCGGCACAAGCCATCAAATTAAAACGTGCCGCAACACCGGATGAAGTCGAAAACAGCATTATCTGGCAAGATGCTTTGAAAGCCATGGACTTTCTGCCTGATGCTTCTGTAGATTTGATGATTGCAGATCCGCCGTATAATCTGACCAAAAACTTTGGAAAATCGACATTTAAAGAAATGGACATAGATGCCTATAAGCTTTGGCTGGATGAATGGCTTAGCAAAACCGTACGCCTATTAAAGCCGGAAGCCAGCATTTATATTTGCGCAGACTGGAAAACATCTATCGCCATTCCTGAAATTGCCGGAAAATATTTTTTGTTGCAAAACCGAATTTCCTGGGAAAGGGAAAAAGGCAGAGGTGCCGCTAATAACTGGAAAAACTGCCTTGAAGACATCTGGTTCTTTACCAAAAGCAAAAATTATACGTTTAATCTGGATGCGGTTAAAGTTCAGCGTCGGGTTATAGCTCCTTATCGGGATAAGTCTGGTCTTCCCAAAGACTGGGTCCAGCATGATGACGAACGTTATCGACTGACTGCGCCCTCAAATATCTGGACAGACATCTCTATTCCTTTCTGGTCTATGCCGGAAAACACGCCCCATCCGACACAAAAGCCCGAAAAATTAATTGCCAAACTCATTTTGGCTTCCAGCAACTGCGGAGACATGGTTTTTGATCCTTTTGCCGGTTCCGGAACAACGGCTGTCACAGCCAAAAAACTCGGTCGGCGGTTTATTGGCATTGAAAGAGAAAAAGAATATGTGGCTTTGGCTCTGAAGCGTTTAGAACTGGCTGAAGAGAATCCGGAAATTCAGGGATACGAAAACGGTATTTTCCGCGCAAGAAACAGCTGATTTGCATTGAATTTCAATTATTTCTTCTTACATGAATGTTTGTAAATCATAAATGTAAGGAGGTCTTATATGTCAAACAAATCTTCTCGAACACAAACCAAACCCGACACCAATCATTCCGCTCCTCAAGACGGCTGCAAAAGTTCTTCGGAAAAGAAATGCAGCAAAGAAAATTAATCGATATAGCAAACAGTCTATAAACCCTGTTTTCCTTTAGGATAAAGATTAATTTGATAATGCAGCAGGGAAAACCCCTCTGCAAAACAAATTAAGGAGATAAATAATGGATAAGACAAACGAAACTGAAAATATGAAATCTGCCGCTCCTAAGGGCGCAGAAACATATTCTTCAAATTCTCGCGAAAAATCCTCTATGTCTGCTTCTCAATCCAATTCTAAACCGTCAGACAATATGGATGACGATGAAGAACTGGAAATTGATGAAGTTACATTTTCCGGCGGTTGTCCGTGCAGCGGATCTTCTGATTCGAAGTCGTTCTAATCCGTCTCTTAATTATTAACATAAACAATCAACTTAATTAACATTTTAAGGAGAAATACCATGGCTTGTGGAAATAGCAAAAATGCAAAATCAGCTTCTGGAAATACTAATTCATCCAGCTCTCGTTCTTCTAAATCTTCTGCTAAGAAAGAAAGCAGCAAATAATTCTTTCTAAATCCTCATAGCACCGAATCTCCCTTACTTGGCGTAAGGGAGATTTTTTATTAGACTATTTGAAATTATGGATTATATTATCAGAGTTCATTGGCATGCGTAAGGATATTAAGATGAAAAAATCAATTTTAACTGCCGTTCTGACTTTGGCTTTTCTGGCTGCTACCCCGCTTAACGCTCAGCAAAAAGAAAATCTGAAACAAATTGAAGACTATCTGAACAATATTAAAACCATGCAGGCCGCCTTTGTGCAAACGGCAAGCAACGGAAACACAGCGGAAGGAATGCTTTATATTGCCAAACCTAATAAGCTGCGCATGGAATATAATCCGCCGGCAGATGTCCAAATTATCGGCGACGGAGATTATATCGTTTACTACGATAAGGAACTCGATCAAGTTACCAATATTGATTATGATGACATTCCCGCCAGCTTGATATTGGCTAACGACGTTAAACTGGATGGCAAGAAATTCAAAGTTTCCGATTATTATCATGATGCCGGCATTACCTCCGTTACCATTCAATATAAAGACAAAGGCGATATTGGTCCTATCAAGCTGATTTTTAATAATAATCCTTTTGAATTAAAACAATGGAGCATTGTTGACCCTCAGAGTGTGGAAGTAACCGTTTCTCTTTATAATGCGCAAAAAGACATTCCTTTGGATCAGTCGCTGTTTAAATTTAAAAAAGCAAAATCCGGACCTAAAGGTTATCATAAAGGACGGCGTTGATAAATGAATAACGAGACTTTTAAGCTGGCAAGCTGGAATGTCAATTCTATTCGTATTCGTTTGGATTTGTTAAGAAAACTGATTGAATGCGAAATGCCTGATGTTATCTGCATTCAAGAAGTAAAAGCCAAAGAAGAGGATTTCCCTTTTGAAGAAATTGAGGCTATGGGATATCCGCATATTGCTCTGTATGGAATGCCCGGTTATAACGGCGTGGCGATTTTATCTAAAACACCTTTAGGCGCGGTTGACAGGCATGACTGGGTCGGTAAAAGCGATGCAAGGCATATTTCTGCACAGATTTTTGACAATCTGGAAATCAACAACATATATATTCCGGCCGGCGGAGATATTCCGGATCCGATAGTTAATCTTTCTTTTGCACATAAACTCACTTTTATGGATGATATTGCCGAATATTGGGAACAGCATAAGAGGGATTACAGTCAGCGAAAGTTGATTGTTTGCGGCGATTTTAATGTTGCACCTTTGGAAAATGATGTTTGGAATCATAAACAAATGCTGAAAATCGTCTCTCATACACCGGTTGAAGTCGAGCGGCTGACACGGTTGCAACAATCTTTAGATTTTGTGGACGTTTTACGCTTTTTATATCCGGAGCCGCAAAAGCTTTATTCCTGGTGGAGCTACCGCAATCCGAATTGGCAGACAAACGACAAGGGACGCCGGCTTGATCACATCTGGGTTTCACCCAATATTGCAGACAGAATTGTCAATGCCAAAATATGTAAGTTCATGCGCGCGGAAGAACGTCCCTCCGATCATGTACCGGTGATTGTTGAAATAAAAAAATAAATTGATATTTTAATAGGCATTGACGAGAATCCAAACCGACTTTACACTCAATGCAGAATTAATCTTGAGGTCAACTTTATGAAAATTAAACTTTTAGCTCTGTCTGTTCTAGCTTTATTATGGCCGGCATATACACAGGCTGCAGATGCCGAATTTGTTTACAGCGGACGAATTGATTCCCTTTACGGTTATAATATGCCCTCTGGCAGATATAAGCATAATGACCACCGCGACCATTGGGTTAATATTTTCTCTCTTAACCTTGGGATAGAAAAAGAATTTGCCGATGATTACCAGTTGGGGTTATATGCCGATTTTAACGCCGGCATCAACAAACGGCAGGATAATTTTAATAACGGCGACTGGGGACAGGAAGTCTACGGGATTATGGACAGCCCGTATGGCCGGATTATGCTGGGTGAAGCTTATAACGTTGCATACCAATTTCAGGTCGGAGCTCCGAGAGTCGGTGCCGTCGGACTGAATGATTCTGATATTGTCAACTTTATGGCTAACCCCAACTGGATAAAAACCAAACATAAAACAGCATATCGGACTCTTAACTCAACATCTATGAACACTGATGGCGTTGCTCCGAAAATCAGCTACATCACCCCTGAAATTTACCGCACCAGTTTCGGTGTCAGCTTTACTCCAGACACTTATGACCGTCGGGGCTTGGTAAACAAATTCGCAAAATATGCCGACGATTCCGCTTATGTCTTTTCTCTCTACAGTGAACAGGATTTAGGGTTTGCTGATATGTCAGCCGCTTTGGGGTATGGTATTTTTAATCAAGATGATAAAGAATTTACTGCCGGTCTCAGCTTTTATAAAGGTGGCTGGACGTTGGGTGCCAGTTACCGCAAAACGTATGTTGACGGCAATGATTATGCTGTTACTCGACAGAGTTTAAACCCCAGACTTCCCGATTTATTTGACAACTATCGTGAAGGCCAAGCTTGGGATATTGGTCTGAAATACGAGATTGGTCCTTTTCAAACGGCTTTATCTTACTTGCACAGCGAAGCTAAAAACAGCCGAAATCAGGATGACATCATTCTTCTTTCCAACCAATATCAGTTGAACAAACATATTGACTTGTATCTTATCGGTGCTCAAGTTAATTTTCGCGGAGCTGACAGAACCGTTGTCGACAATAACAAGGGATATACCGTGGTTGCCGGTGTCGGTCTCCATTTTTAAGGAATATGACTATGCCTGATGTTTTGCTTCTTTCGGATAATGACAGTTTTGCTGAAGATTTAGCCGGACAAATCAGTTTATACACGCCCGAGTTTTCTGTCAGCAGGGAAGCTGATGACCGCCGGAATTTTGATGTTTATATTCTGGATGAAAAAAGCTCCTTAGCAGACAATTTGCACCAAGAACATCACAAAGCTCCAATATTGTTGCTGGAAAAAAACGACAGTTCGACGGATTTCGATCCGGAAATGGTCATATATAAGCCATTCAGCTTAAATGTTTTTTTGAATATGCTTCGCTCCTGTATCAATAAATTTGAAAACAGCAGTGACGGCTATCTGCTGTTTAACTGCTATGAACTTCATCCGGCGACCAAAGAAATTATCAACGTAAGAAACAACAACGTTGTAAAACTAACAGAAAAAGAAGTGGCTGTCGTTAAATATTTATATAAGTCAAAAGACAAAACCGTCTCCAAAAATGACTTGCTGCGCGATGTCTGGGACTATAATGCAGATGTTACAACCCACACGATTGAAACTCATATCTACCGCCTACGGCAAAAGGTTGAGCAGGATGACAGCAGTACTCAACTGATTATTACGGAAGATGGCGGCTATAAACTTAAATTTTAAGAACGCCCGCCGGATCGGCGCGGTCGCGGTTTATTCGGACGCGGCTTATTTGGGCGGGGTTTATTCTGTTGGTTGGCACGCATGGCTTTTTCCAAGCGTTGTTTTGTTCGAGAATCAATATTTCTCAAAAATGTCGGTGTTATTGACGGCGCGCCCTTGGTTTTCATGCGCGGTTGCGCTTCCAGACAAGCAATCAGGAGTCTGGCACGAAATTCATCATCTTCAATTGAAGCAAATTCTATCTGGCAATTCTCTTTTGCCGCACGAGCAACAACATCAGCAAAATCCTTGACACTCGGAATATCATCTGTTCCGTCAGATTTGACAGCACTCATTGATAAGTTGTACTCATTGTTAGCTTCCAAATTGAGTTTGGAGCCATCTGCGCGGGTAATATCAGCAACAAAATTCGGATTTTTGGTATCTTCATGATAAATATTATTATCTCTGGCGGCTATTGCCTGATAATGTTTGCGCCAACCGGCTTTCCAATTATCATTATTATGCGGCAATACCGGCAAAACATTATTATGAGAAACTGTGACAGCTTTGACCAATCCGGGCATGTTTTCCAACGTTTCACGCATGGAAGCAATGCATTCATCGCAAAATGGCGGCTGATTTTTCTTTTTGCGCGCTAATCGTTCCTGTGTCAATCCAACATAGCCCCTCTCCCCCATTATACATTTGTCATTGGTGCAATGGGTGCCCAAGTCCGCATCATAATGCGTATTTCCTCGTTGGTCGTGTGTGGCATTGAGAATGTGACCGAACTCATGCATAAAAATCGTAATAAAAAGCTCTTTATCATCGCAAGTTTGAGTAGAAAGCACCGCGTTTAACTTTTCAATACCATATCCATAAAAAGCCGGTTCAATTTTTTCATTCACCAAGGATACAACCAAATCCTGCGAATTGGTTCGTATCATGTTTTCAGCTTTCAGCTGACCGTATTTGGCCATATCAACGCCGTTTATGCCTTTTCGACGGTTTTCTTCGGAAGCCGCCATCAGATACCACTGCTCCGAAGCATACGGCACCAGATAATTACCGTTCGGGAGTTTAATAAATTTCTTCTTATAATCATCATTTGGCAGTGAAACATATTCACTGACGTCTATTTCCGACTTGTTTTGCGGCCGGCAATCGCTAAATTCGGCTTTGAATGAAGATTTATATTCAGGAAACAGCGACAACATTTCCTCTGCGGCTTCCTTAGCCCATAGCTTGTATTTCGGATTGGTTCCTGCCGGTGTTTCAATAATTATTTTCTTCATTGAGTTTTTCCTTTAGCGCGTAACATTTTAAGCAGCGTTTTTTCCACCGGACGCTCTACTCGGTACTTATGTTTCATTTCCTCAGCATAACGTTCTCCCATACGGGTTGACGGCGTTTTAAAATCATTTAGCTTAAAAAGCTCACAAACCAAATTACCAGATACCATGCGGCGACGGCGTTTATCAAATATTTCGCTTAATTTTCCGCTTTCATACTCAATTTCTTCCGGCGAACGATTAACCTGTCGTAAACGCCGCTGAAGATTTGCCGTTACCTGACTTTCAGTTTCTTTAGAGGCGTCAAAGAGTTTGAATGTATTCTGCCGTTGACGTTTGATTAATATATTATTGGCATCAAAGAAATAGTCCTGAGCCTGAACATTTTTGAAATACGCTTCAAAACCTTTACGATTAAACCCGGTTTCAGCAGAATTAGTCAGCTCCGCAAACAATGCTATCTGCTTAAACCAATCGGTTTTATGATCACCGCATTGCTGTTCAAAATCCCGGCTCTTAAGAATATTTGCGCTTTTTTTGTCGCACCAATAAAGTAAATCCACCATTTCCGGCGTTATTCCGACTTTTTGAGCCTCTATTCCGTTAATCAGTTTATGGTTCAAAACAGAAAGAAATGCCCCAAATTTATGAACATCTCCCGTCTTATCCAAAACAAAATCTTGTGACAGACGATCCAGCTCTTTATCTCCGACCCGCGGTGCACGTTTATTACTCTTCCGCATATTGTCAGAAATATCTTTCAACACGTCTGCTGCCGTTTCGCCTGTATTCTCGCCAATAACTTTGTCATAACGTTGCATATCAAGATAAAGCGGCAGGAATTCCTCAGAATTAACATTTCGCAAATCTTGCCTGATATGTGCAGCATTTTTTTCAGCTGATTGTTTATCCCCTGATTTGGCAGCCTGATAGTAGTTCAGCATATGTCCGACAAGCTCACTGACGCCGATGGTTTCACTATGTATCATATCACGCAGACCGCTAAATTCGGCTTCTTCTAACTCTATTGCTCGGGTACGAAGACGTTCTCTTTTCGTCATATCCGGAGTGGGAACCTCTTTCAAAATCCCCAGAGCTTCGTTAAAATGTCGCGGAGACCATTCTGAGGTTAAAATTTTATTGGTATATCCAATTAAGCCATATTCGCCGTAAGAGCAGTCATGCTCTGCAGAAAGATTATTAAAGTCGGGTGTTCGATTGACCATCGGAATCACATATTTTTCAAAACCTTTGGCCATGGACGGTGTTAAACGTCCCTCATTTTGATAGGTCATATCAATTTCTTCACAGACTTTAACCAAAGTTTGAGGATCATCCAGTTTTTGTATGGCTTTATTAACCATATTTAACCGGACAAAATAAGCTGAAGAATCCCCCTGATAGAGAGATGTAAACGCTTGAAGAGCCAGAGGAAATTTGTCTTTCATCCCCAGGCCGTTGTCAGGATCCGTAATTCTTTCGGCCGTGATAGACATAAGGTTTTGCAGATTTTCATCCGTCAGCTGTTGCGGTGCATAGGAGACCATCGCATTGGCCGACATTGCAAAAATCGCCCGACACAGAGCTTCATCATTGGCTGTTTCCGTATTAGGCATGACTCTGTCGGCAAACACTTCAGAATATCCGACCAGAGCTTCCAGCTGCTGCGGTTCAAGTTGATTCAAATCACGAAAGCGATTGTTCCAATTGCGGGTAACAGCTCCTTCTTTAATATCTTCGTCAAAATAGCTGTCCATTCCCAGATTATATGCGATTTCAGCCATGTTTTTTGCCGCTTTGGCCGCTGCACCGGCACTCACCTCCGGGTGCAGGCGTTTAATCTCCTGTATGGCGGATTTGGCCGGCGCGGTTTTTATAAAAACGGCATATAATTCATCAAAATCGCTCATCAGTCATTCCTTAAACTCTCTTTGCTTCAATGTAGCACAATATGAAAATTTTGTCTAGAATCAAAATACGTCGAAAAGGGTTAAAAAATTGTGTAAAAATCCGCTCCAAACGTTGATATCTTTAAATTATCGCTTGGTGATTGTGAAATTCTGCTATATGATTTTGTCAGCTTAAAATATACGAAATTAAGGATATTGTAATGAGTGAAATGACCACTGCTGAAATTCAAAAAGAAGAAGCCGAATATAATGCGGATTCCATTAAGGTTTTGAAAGGATTGGATGCGGTACGCAAACGTCCGGGAATGTATATCGGCGATACCGATGACGGTTCCGGTCTGCATCATATGATTTATGAAGTGTTAGATAACGCTATTGATGAAGCTTTAGCCGGTTACTGCGATAAAACAGAGGTTATTTTGAATCCCGACGGTTCTGCCACTATTCGCGATAACGGTCGCGGTATTCCTGTCGGAATGCATAAAGAAGAAGGCGTTTCCGCCGCTGAGGTTATTATGACCGAACTCCATTCCGGCGGTAAATTTGACAACAACTCTTATAAGGT
The DNA here is from genome assembly GCA_947383875.1 of uncultured Azospirillum sp. The sequence continues at coordinate 9,754 of CANDEX010000012.1, forward strand.
TTCCGGCGGTTTGCACGGCGTGGGCGTTTCGGTGGTTAACGCTCTTTCTGACTGGCTGAATTTGCGAATTTGGCGCGAAGGAAAAGAGCATCTGGTTAAGTTTGCTCGCGGCGATGTCACTCAGCATTTGACAGTTATCGGCGAATCTAACGGACGTCACGGAACAGAAGTTACTTTCTTGCCGTCAAAAGATACATTTTCAAGCATTGAATTCAGCTTTGAAACTTTGGAACGCGCAATCAGAGAGAAAGCTTTTCTGAACTCCGGCGTTTATTTGAAACTTATTGATAATCGCGGCGCAGAACCCCGTGAAGTAGATTTTCACTATGAAGGCGGATTGACGGCGTTTGTGATGCACCTTAACAAATCTAAGGCTCCGCTGCATGAATCCGTTATTGCATTTGGCGGTGAAAAAGATGATATTCAGGCTGATGTGGCTCTGCAATGGACGAATGCTTACAACGAAAGCATGCTTTGTTTTACCAATAATATTCCGCAAAAAGACGGCGGCACTCATTTGGCCGGTTTTCGCGGCGCATTAACCCGTACAATTAACAATTACATTGCTGAAAACGGGCTATTAAAAAAAGACAAGAATGTTATCACCGGAGAAGATATGCGCGAAGGCTTGACCTGCGTTTTATCTGTTAAAGCACCTGACCCGAAATTCTCTTCTCAAACAAAAGACAAGCTCGTTTCTTCCGAGGTTCGTCCGGTGGTTGAGAATGTGGTTGCCGACAAGTTAAAAGAATGGTTAGACGAACATCCGGCTGACGCAAAAATCATCGTTGGTAAAATTGTTGAAGCTGCTACAGCTCGTGAAGCTGCTCGTAAAGCTCGTGATTTGACTCGCCGTAAAGGTGCTATGGATATTTCCTCTCTGCCCGGCAAGTTGGCTGATTGCCAAGAAAAAGACCCTGCTCTTTCTGAAGTCTTCATCGTGGAGGGAGATTCAGCAGGCGGTTCTGCCAAACAAGGTCGTCATCGCCGCAATCAGGCTATTTTACCTTTGCGCGGTAAGATTTTGAATGTGGAACGTGCCCGTTTTGACAAGATGTTAAACTCTGCGGAAATCGGCACAATCATTACCGCTCTCGGCACAGGTATCGGACGAGATGATTTTAATGCGGACAAGTGCCGTTATCACAAGATTGTCATCATGACCGATGCGGATGTCGATGGTTCTCACATCCGAACCCTGCTGTTGACATTCTTCTATCGCCAGATGCCGGAACTCATTGAACGCGGCTATGTTTATATTGCTCAACCGCCTTTGTATAAGGCCAAACGCGGCAATTCCATTCTATATTTAAAAGACGACAGAGAGATGGAAGACTACCTTATTCGCGGCGGTTGTGAAGATGCTTTTCTGCAAAAACAAAACGGTGAACAAATTGCCGGTTCGGATTTAATTTCTCTGGTAGAAAATACCCGTAAAGTTCGCAGCTTGATTGCCACCTTAGGAAAGAAAGCACCAGAAAAAATTATTGAACAGATGGCCATTCACGGTTTGTTTGATAAGAATTTGGCAACTAACCGCGATGAATTTAAAAAAGCATTAGATAATCTGGCAATTTGCTTGGATTCTCATGAAGCAGAATACGATAAGGGCTGGAAAGCTGATTTGAAAGAAGACGGTTCGTTCAGTATTCACCGCACACTACGCGGCGTAAAAGAAGAACATATTATCGGCAGCACCGTTATGGATAGTCCGGAAGCCGTTATTTTGAATGAAATGCGCAATATGCTGTTGGAGAATTTTGCACAAGCTTCTGTTTTAGTTGCCAAAAACGGTACAGAAATTAAAATCCCGGGACCGGTAGCTTTTGTGGATGCCGTTATGTCTGCCGGTAAAAAAGGAATCACCATTCAGCGGTATAAAGGTTTGGGCGAAATGAACCCGGAACAGCTGTGGGAAACCACATTGGATCCGGAAGCTCGCTCTTTGCTGCAGGTTAAGATGGAACATCTTGACGAGGCTGACGAAACCTTTGCTACCCTGATGGGCGATGTGGTTGAACCTCGCAAAGAGTTTATTCAAGATAACGCTTTGAACGTGGTCAACCTTGACATTTAAATATTATTAGGAATATCTGACAAACAAAAAAAGGAAAACAAGAAGTGTTTTCCTTTTTTTTATGGGTTGTGAACAGATATAAACTCTCATCTCGGCAATCAGATTGACGAAGCTTGGGAGCCAAATGAACGATGTTTCGGAAGGGTTTATATCAGCTGCGACAGTCAGCGGATGTTTATGGATTCGTCGCCTCACGCCAATACACCCTACAGAAATAAAATATTTTATACCAAAATAACACAACCCAATGTTTATGTGGACGAAGATTTTGTATCATGGAAGTGAGCTTTCTGCTTCCAAGACGGACACATGGTCAGACCGGTTCTGGCTTATTAGCGGCACTGGCTCAAAATAATCCCCCTTGAGAAGAGGGGGATTATCTTTTTATTGCATAGGCTGAGTAGTCGTGGTTGAAATTGTTTCTTCAATCAGGTAGGCGTTTCCGTCTGCAGGAGCTTGCGGTTGAGTTTGAGGCTGCGGCTGATTGCCTTCCGGCAGCGGTGCAACATCCACCCCCGGATCACCCGGTAAAGGCTGCATTGCATTTTCCGAAGCAGCTGCGCCGGATGGTGCAACAGGCTGAACCGGATCAACAACAGTATATCCCTCCTGAATAATTAATGTGTTGGTTCCCTGCGGTGAACCGACATCAGCAGACACCTGATTAGCCTGCGCATTGGCGTTACGACTGTCACACCCCATAAGGGCTAACACAGAAACACTCAAAGCCATCATTAATTTTTTCATCTTTTTTCCCCTTGTTTTATCACACATACTCTATAGATATAACCGAGAGCTGCCGTTTTTCAATAATGACGGTTGACGAACTTGGTTTATCTGCTAGTATTATCAGGTTTGATGTAATTTAACTATGGAGACAGAAGTGATATTAGGCAAAAAGAATATTATCTGGGATTTGGATAATACCCTGTACCGCATTACTCCGGAATTTGCTGACATATTAGATGAGGCTACAGCTATTGCCGCCATTGAAGATTTAGGCGTTCCGCTTGATTTTGATACCGCAAAAGCTAAAGTTAAAGAATCTTATCGTGTTTATCGGGATGGCGGAGAAATTTTTGTTAAAGAATATGGCATTAATCCGAAAGATATCTTTTTGGCTTATCACAAACGCAAACCTGTTGACCCGATTGTTCCCTATGAAAATTTGTTGGAAAAATTAGAATCATTACCTTGTGAGCAATATATTTTTTCAACCAGTACCAGAGATGTTTGTGAAAAAATTTTAAAACATATCGGTTTATATGACTTTTTTAAAGGGCGTTTTTATTCGGTGGAAGATTTTGATACTTTCAAGAAAAATGAAAGTGCCGATGTTTATCTGCAGCTTTGCCAGAAAATTAATGTTGATCCTAAAGACTGCATTTTCGTAGATGACAGCTATTCAAATTTAGAATTTCCGAAAGAAATCGGTATGACAACCGTACGGATTTTTTATAATGAAAATTCAGCAAAGGATAAAACCTATATTGATTTTGCATACAAAGGCGTTAATGCTTTTTTGGATGCCTGTTTGCAACAACCTAGTGAGATTTGCGGTTAAAAGCCCGACAAGTGTCGCTTTCCTTTTTATAGTTACTGCGGCTGTCCAGCTTATGTTGCTCCTGCAATATCTGGTCACGCAGCTGATTAACCAAAGGTGTTATCGCATCATAAAAACTTTGAGTTAATTCAGCAGAAATTTTATCCTCAGAATCCATCCGCCCCACATATGCGGGCGGAATTTTTTTAACCTGTTCCGTTAATTCTCTGCGGATAATCGGAATAAAATATTCCAATGCCTGCTTATTTATCTGCTGGTGAACCTGCTCATGACGAAGAACCAGATTATAATTACAACTACCGGGAACCAATTCTTTTGCCATATAAATCACCGGACGGGAAAAACCTATATACACATTCAGACGCAACGGCAGTATGCAACGGTCATTGTTACTCAAAGTTTTAGTAACGGTATTCAGTTCGTATTCCGAATTAATATTTACCAGTGCCAGTCCTGCAGCAAAAACACCTTGCTCAAAAATTCCGGCCTGCTGCGCCATATGGCTCAACTCTTGTTTTCCTCGTGAAAAGTCATAAATCAGTTTTCCATATGATGTGGTAAAATTAATCTCAGGAACAACCGCCAGACTTTCACATTCCTGCTTAGCGGCCTCATCAGCCCAAGCCGATGGCAGCAAAAAGAAAATACCGCTGATTATTAATACAAAAAAAAGCTTTTTCATGATATATATGGTATAAGTTATTTGTTAATTTTGCGTTATGACTGCGGAGAAATCACAATGAGCAAATGGATATACAGCGGACTGTTTGTTTTTTCTATTTTAATTTCACCTCAGGTTCATGCACAAAAACCAGGCGGCTATGTGAGAAAACCTATGCCTGCTCCGAATTTTTTTGTTCCGCAGAAGGCTTTACCTCAGCCGGAAAAGCTTCCTCCCTTTAATATACCCGAGCCGGAAATTCCCGCCGCGATAACCACACAAAACACACCGCATAATCCCGAACCGGACATCACTTTTGAGCGGCAGGAACAGACAGATTTGCCAGAATCCACCCAGGAAGAAGAATTTAACCCCAACCTTGACATTACTTTACCGGAAACCAGTATCGATAATAAAGAAAGCTCCATGCCTAAATATAAGCAGGAATATGATGCATATGTCAAAGATTTGAATGTTATTGCAGAAACAGGACAAGCTCCGGCGAATCCCGAATTGGAAAAAGATTTAGAAAAACTCAACAGCGAGGACCGCCTGGAAGTAGACGAAGACGGACGAATCCTCAATTCTTTTCAACAATCTCAACTGATTAATCCCATGGCTAACGTTCAAATTTTAGAACAGGTTGAAATAGATCGCACAAAATCAACAGCCACGGAAGAACCTTACAATCCTTTCGCTAACGGAAAAGAACTTTCTTCTCGGGAAGAAACCATGTCGCCGGAAGTTGCCGCTTATTTTCGAGGGACTAACCCTTTCTATGACGGAGAGGTGGTCTCTTATGACGATAAAGAAGATGAAAAGGAACAAAATCAGACTTTAGAATCGGATCCAATCTTAGAAACCGTTCCTGCCTCTACGCAGGAATCGCCTTTGCCCGAAGCCTATACCCCGCCATCTCCAAAGAAAACTCATAGTTCAGGCGGAAGAAGCCGCAGCAGCAGAGGAAGTTCTCAAGGAGGAAGTGTCGGTTCGTTTAATCTGGGCCCGAATATGGTTCGTTAAAATCGGCAAAGTAGTTTTTAATAAAATCTCGATAAATAACTTCTAACAAATAAATATCTTCAAGTTTAACGGCTTCATTTACTCTAAAAGCATGAGAGTTTGTTAAGCCGAATTCCACAACCGGACAATAATTACTGATAGAACCGGCAGAACTCGGTGCTCCGTCCGTTCCGCAAACAGGGAATATTCCCGAAGTCCTTTTAACAGCTTCCTTCAACAAGGCAATCTCTTGTTCCGGCGTGTTGTGATATATTTTTTTGTTTTTTTCATATTTAACTTCAAATTCGCCATTGGAAAAAGACACATTGCGCTGCATCCAAGACACAATATTCTCCGGATTATGATTATTATTGTAAAATACCAGAATCATTGCCGTTGCTGTCAGCGGAAACTCACTTCCCGGTTTGTTTTCGGTTTGAACAGACATAATTTGCAATGTTGAAGGAGAAAATATTTCATTTCCGCCATCAAGTGCCATTGCATTTAATTTAGATAACAAAGCCAGCAAATTATGCAGCGGATTTTTATTTGCCGTATGATAACCCGGGTGACCGCCCTGCCCAAAAGATTTAATTTCAAACCAAAGGCTTCCGCGACCGCCAATCTTTATCGTTTCCCCCATCTGATTCGCATTACTCGGGCTTCCGAACAAACAAAAATCAAATTTTTCTCCTTCTGCAGTCAACTGCTCCAGCATTTGTTGAAAAAAACAACAATCTTTTTTCTCCTCGTCCACTGTCAGCAAAATACTGACTTTTCCCGGAAGGTTATTTTCTTCTATCAAACTGTTGCAAGCGGAAATAAAGCACGCAACGGCACCTTTCATATCGCATATCCCTCGCGCGTACAGCTGTCCGTTTTGAATTGTTCCGTTTGTCAAAGATTTAGCACCTTTAACCGCACACAAAGATGTTACATCTAAATGTCCGGCAAACAAAAGATGTTTATCTCCTTGCCCGTATGAAGCGTATATACCGGGCATTTTTTGATTATTATCATCGGCCAACTCGAACAATCTGGTATTAAAACCGCAAACCTCAAGATAGCTTTGCATATAAGCAAAAATTGGAAATTGCCGTGGCTGATGAGACTGGTATTGGACTAATTTCTGTGCCAACTCTATTACGTTAGTCATCGGTTATTCCTAAGTCTGTTTAATTGTATTGCAATTAAATAAATTTAGATAGAAAAGATATAATTCTTTTTATGTAAAATTAAACCCTTGATAAACAAAAACAGACAAGCTGGAGCAAAGCCGTTAAAGAGACAGGCATCATCCGTATCGTTACAGGAAAGAATTTCAGGATAACAATGAGATAAATACATATTGATTTACAACCGTTTTTTTTCTGCATAAAGCAGAAAAATAGTGCTTTTTTATTATCATTTATTATATATAATACGAAAAAGTTTTAGATAATAAAAACCGGCGTATCATTTATGTCGGATAAGTAGTTGAAAGAGAGAAACACATGAGACAGAAACCTGTAATGCTGCTGATTTTAGACGGCTGGGGATATCGTGAACCTAAAACAGCCGATAATGCCATTGAAAACGGCCATACACCTAATTGGCATAATTGTTTGGATAACTATCCTCACAGCTTGATTGAAACCTATGGTTTGGCTGTTGGACTGCCCGAAGGGCAAATGGGTAACTCTGAAGTCGGACACATGAATTTAGGTGCCGGCCGCGTTGTTATGCAGGATTTGCCCAGAATTGACCAAGCTATTAAAGACGGCAGCATTAAAAATAATCCGGTTTTGAAAAATCTGATTACCGATTTACAAACAAACGGCAAAACCTGTCATTTGATGGGGTTGATGTCTCCGGGCGGCGTTCATTCCTCGATGGAACATATTGTCTCTTTATGCAAAGTTTTGGCTGAAAACAATATTAAAACAGATGTTCATGCCTTTTTAGACGGGAGAGACACTCCACCGTCTTCCGCTAAGGAGTATCTGGCAGAATTTGAAAAAGATATCTCTGGTCTGAACGGAGTTAAAATCGCAACGATTTCCGGACGTTTTTATGCTATGGACCGTGACAAACGCTGGGACAGAGTAGAGGCTGCTTATAATGCAATTGCGCTAGGTGAAGGTAATCATGCCGCCACCGCTGCCGAAGCCATCGAGGCGTCATATAAAGACGGCGTAACCGATGAATTTGTTATTCCCTGCATTATCGGAGATTACAAAGGCTTTGAGGATGGAGATGCCGTTTTAATGGCTAACTTCCGTGCTGATCGTGCTCGTGAAATTTTGTATGCTCTGGCGGACAAGGAATTTAACGGCTTTGCCCGTAAACAGACATTTGCTTTGTCAATGGCTGTCGGTATGACGGAATATTCGGTTGACCATAATCGTTTTATGAAAACCATGTTTGGTCCCGAAGCTTTAAAAAATATTTTTGGCGAAGTTATTGCTGAAAACGGCTTAACTCAGCTGCGTATTGCCGAAACTGAGAAATATGCTCACGTTACCTTTTTCTTCAATGGCGGTGAGGAAAAAGAATTTCCCGGAGAAAGCCGAATTTTGGTTCCCAGCCCGAAAGTCGCTACTTATGACTTAAAACCAGAAATGAGTGTTTATGAAGTGACGGATAATCTGGTTGATGCAATTGAGAATAAAAAATTTGACGTGATTATCTGTAATTTTGCTAATGGTGATATGGTTGGTCACACCGGAAAAATGGATGCAGTTTTGAAAGCTGTTGCCGCCGTTGACGAATGTCTGGGACGGGTGGTTAAAGCGATTAAAGATGTTGACGGTGTCCTGCTGGTAACGGCAGATCACGGCAATGCCGAAAAAATGGTTGATGAAAAAACCGGAGAACCATACACTGCTCACACAGTCGGAAAGGTTCAGGCTGTTTTGGTCAACGGTCCTAAAGAAATTACCGGCATGAAAGACGGTCGTTTGGCAGATATTGCGCCAACACTGCTGCAGCTGCTGAATATTCCGGAACCGGCTGAAATGAACGGACATTCTTTGTTGGTTAAGAATTAAACAACATGACTTTTCGGCGTCTGAACAGATTAATTATAACAAGTATGGGGCTGTTTGGCCTTATGCTGGGATCTGTTCACGCCGAAAAAGTGTCTCGTCAGGATTTAGAGCAAGTCGAGAGGCAGGTTAAAGCGCAAAATCTGGAACATCAGAGATTACAGGAACAGGCTTCTCAAATCAGCAATGAATTAAAAGACGTCAACCGGCAGATGATTAAATCAGCCAAATTAATTCAGAACAACGAAGAAACCCTGTCTCGCATGGAAGCTGAATTGGAGCAGCTTGCCGCTGATTTGAAAACAGCGGAAAACAATTTTTCAACAGAAGATGAAAATCTGATAAAAACGTTAGCCGCTTTGCAAAATCTGGCCCTAAAACCGACAGAGGCTTTGTTTGTTCAGCCGTTGAGTCCGGTGGAAATTATTCGCAGTGCCATGTTGCTTCGCGAAACAGTGCCTTATCTTGAAGAAAATGCTTCCCGACTTCGTAAAGAATTGGAAAAAATAGAAATTCAAAAAAAACGTGTCGAAACGCAAGTCGCACGCATTGTTAAACAGAAAAAAGCTCTTGAAACCGAACATGAGCAAATGAAAACTTTGGTGCAGAAAAAATCAAAACTGCGAAATATGGTAGAAGTTAAAAGCGAGCAGGCCAAGAAAAAAGTTCAAAAATTGGCAGGAGAAGCACAAAACTTACGCGACTTACTTAATCGTTTGGAAAAACAACAGCAGGAAAAACGCCGTAAACAAGCAGAAGAACGTCGGCGATTGGCGGCTATAGAAGAACAAAAAAGAAAAGAAGCCGAGGAAAATCAAAAACGTGAACAGGTCAAAACAGCCGACTTGATTAAATTCAAACCCGAGGTTATAAATGAAATCGGAGATAATTTTGTAAAAGCACGCGGCAAACTGTCACGGCCGGCCAGAGGAACCGTTGTCACCGCTTACGGGCAAGAGACAGCTAAGGGGGTCAGCTCCAAGGGCATTATTATTAAAACCCGCCCGCAGGCACAAGTTATCGCACCGTTTGACGGCTCCGTTATTTTTGCAGGTCCGTTCCGCGGTTATGGTAATTTGATTATTATTGAGCACGGTAAAGGATACACTTCGCTCTTAGCCGGACTGGATACGATTGACTGTGAACTGGGTCAGCTGTTATTGGCAGGAGAACCTGTCGGTTTAATGCCCGGTGGCAATGACGCCAAACTTTATATGGAACTGCGCAAACAAAATCATCCGATTAACCCGATTTCGTGGTTTGCAAATTAGTAAGGAAAGAAATTATGCGGAAAAGAACATCATTATACATTGTTTCACTCTTTTGTCTGATGCTGGCCGTTCCGGCTGCGCAAGCGGCTAAAAATGCCAAAACGCAAGCAGCTGACGCCGATACTTATGAATTGTTGAACCTTTTTGGCGAAGTTATGGAACGGGCAAAAGTTTCCTATGTCGAAGATGTTACCGATAAAAAACTTATTGAATCCGCCATTAACGGTATGTTATCTGCCTTGGATCCGCATTCCAGCTTTCTTGATGATCAAAGCTTCAAATATATGAGTGAACAAACCAAAGGTAAATTCGGCGGCTTAGGTATTGAAGTTACCATGGAAAACGGCGTTGTCAAAGTTGTTTCACCGATTGATGATACGCCGGCCTCAAAAGCCGGATTAAAACCGGGCGATTATATTACTAATATTGATGATGAAGCTGTCATGGGGATGACATTGAATGATGCTGTTGATAAAATGCGCGGCAAAATCGGCAGCAAAGTCAAGTTGACTATTCGCCGAATCAATGAAAAACCTATGGAAGTTACTCTGAAAAGAGAAGAAATCAAAATCCAGTCCGTTAAACACAGCATCAAAGCGGATGATGTCATTTATATCCGTATCTCTTCTTTCAGCGATGATGTTGACAACATGATTGCCAAAGCAATTAAAGAAGCCAAGAAAAAACAGGGTGATAAGCTGAAAGGTGTTATTATTGATTTGCGTAATAATCCCGGAGGGTTGTTAGATCAAGCGGTTAATGTCTCAGATTTATTTCTGGATAAAGGCGAAATCGTTTCTACCCGCTCCCGCAATGAAGATGACACTGTCAAATATACCGCCAAAGAAGGAGATATTGCCAAAGGGCTGCCCATGGTAGTTATGATTAATGACGGTTCTGCTTCAGCTTCCGAAATTGTTGCCGGTGCTCTGCAGGATCATAAACGTGCTATTATTCTTGGCGAGAAGTCTTTCGGAAAAGGTTCTGTACAAACGGTTATTCCTTTGGGTAAATTCGGTGCAATGAGATTAACAACCGCTCGTTATTATACACCGTCCGGACGTTCTATTCAGGCCAAAGGTATTGAACCGGATATTGAAGTTAAACCGGCAAAAGTTGAAATTATCGACACCGGCGTAGGGTTTAGTGAAGCAGAATTCAGCAATGCGCTGAAAAATGAAACTTCCGGCGATAAAAAAGGCAAAAGCGCAGATCAGAAAAAAGCCGAAGCTGAAGAACTGGCAAAAGATTATCAGTTATCACGGGCTATCGATTTGGTAAAAGCTCTGAACTTATATAATCAGGGTTTGGAAGAAAAAGGAAATTAAGCTTTGATTGAAACTTTGCGGCAAAGAAAAACTTTGTTTCTGGTTATCCTGCTCACTCTGGCAGGGATAATCGGACTGGGGTACTTATTTGCCAGCAAAAAAAGCGAGCCTGTCTACCTTTCTAAAATAGACCGAATTATGTATGATACTCAGAACAAGTCTCCTAAATATGTTATCACCTTGCCGGACAAAGCCCCAAAGACAGAGCAGAAAAATGCAAAAGAAGTGTCGGACGGGCAATCTCCAACCGCCGTTACCGAATCGGAAAAACAACATCATTTAGATACGGTGCTGAACAATATTCCTAATTTGGGGAAATTGGGAGATGCAGACGGTCAAAAACCTTTACCTGAAATCCGGATAAAAGATAATTTGATTGAGGAAAAAAACGATTTGCAGCTGCCCAAAATCGACGGCAAAAATCGTCCTTGGGAAGTTTACGGGCGAAAAGTGTCGGTTATGCCGCGGTTTAACCGTGTGGCAGTGATTATTGCTAATTTTGGCGTTAATCCCGCTCATGCGACTATGATTAATAAAGGGCTGCCGGCAGAGGTCAGCTTTTCATATTCACCTTATGCCGCAAATTTAGACAAGCAAATAATTGAAGCGAGAACCGAAGGTCATGAGACTTATATGGATTTTCTGTTGCCTTCCGAAGATTATTTGAAGTCAGACAGCGGTCCGTTGTCCATGAGTTTAACAGCCGGTCTTGATGAAAATCGCAATCGTCTGGAAAAAGTTATCGGTGTAAAGGCTCCGACGGGCGGCGTGGTCATTCGTTCAGGAGTTGCGGATGACAGCAATGCCGAGCAGCTGACAGTTTTATTGCAGGAATTAAAAAAACGCGGATTGCTGATTATTGATTCAGTCAGTCATGACGGCATCGGTCAATTAACAATTGATCGTTTGGCTCGCGCCAAAGCAGATATTGTGATTGACAAAGACTATTCTCGTCAAGCAACAGAAGAAAAACTGCGTCAGGCAGAACAAATAGCCCGAGATAAAGGGCAAGTCATCCTTGTGACTGAACCCAAACCCGTCGTTATTTTGGCTTTGAGTAAATGGATTAAGAGCTTCTCACCGCAATTAAGCTATGAGCAAATGAAGCAGCAAAATATTTCTGAGATAGAAAAACCGTTTGCTTTGGTTCCCGTTTCTAATTTGGTTGCCGAATAATCATGGCTAATTTTCGAAAAAATGCGGCAGTTGTCGTTTTTCGGGCAGATAAGAAAGTTTTGGTTTGTGCCCGGATTAACGGTGAAGGCAATCTCTGGCAATTTCCTCAAGGCGGAATAGAAGCAGGAGAAACAGCAAAGCAAGCAGCAGCGCGAGAATTATTTGAAGAAACATCTCTGCACAGTGTTAAATGGGTTGCAGAAATTAAAGATCCCATACGTTATGAGTTTCCCGAGGAAGTCAAAAACGCCTTTAGCCAGCGGGGGATATTTACAGACGGGCAAGACCAATATTGGTCTTTGTTTTATTTAACAGGAAGTGAAGATGAAATCAATTTACAGACGGTAGAGCCTGAATTTAAAGACTATCGCTGGGTTGATATCAAAGACACTCCGGAACTGGTCTGGAGTGTCAAAAAAGAGGCCTACAAACAGATGATTAAAATCTTTGCTCCGATTATTGAGAATTACACCGTATAATTTTCTCAGGAAAGCCGTTTTCGGATTATTTTACGCTGCTTGCAGTTTTTTGAGTTCGTAGAGTTTTTCCAAAGCTTCGCGTGGGGTTAAATCATCCGGGTTTAATTGTTCCATAAATGCCGTCAATTCAGATTTAACAGGAATAACTTCTTCTCGCGGTTTAAGAGATGCAAAAAGCGGCAAATCATCAGCCAATTCAGCAACATTTTTGTGACTGTTATCACTTTCAAGTGATTGCAAGACCTGCTCTGCACGTTTAATAACCACGTTAGGCAGGCCGGCCAATTTAGCCACATGAATACCATAAGAACGATCTGCCGCACCATTAATCACTTCATGCAAGAAGACAACTTCTTCATTAAATTCTTTAATTTTCATGCAGTGTAAGCTCATATGTGTCAACTTAGACACCAAGCTGGTCAGTTCGTGATAATGTGTGGCAAACAAGGCGCGGCAACGGTTGGCTTCATGCAGATGTTCAATGACAGCCCAAGCAATTGACAAGCCGTCAAAAGTTGCCGTACCTCGGCCGATTTCATCCAGAATAACAAAGGAACGCTCGTCTGCCTGATTCAAAATGCTGGCGGTTTCAACCATTTCTACCATAAAAGTTGAACGACCGCGCGCTAAATCATCGCTGGCTCCGACACGAGAAAAAATCTTATCGATAATGCCGATACGTGCCGATTTACAAGGGACAAAAGCTCCCATCTGCGCCATAATTGCGATAATGGCATTTTGGCGAAGAAATGTGGATTTACCAGCCATATTCGGACCGGTCAGCAACCAGATCAGATTATCTTCATCCAAAATACAGTTATTGCCGACAAAAGCACCGCTATGTTCTTTCTTTATGGCATATTCAACTACCGGATGACGACCGTCAACAATCTCAAAAGCCAGAGAATTATCCAATTGCGGACGGCAATAATTATTTTCAACAGCCAAATCGGCCAGAGCGGCTCCGACATCCAACTCTGCCAAGGCTTTGGCTGTGCGGGAAATGTCATCAGAAACGGTCAAAACTTCCTTAACCATGTTATCAAACAGCTCTAATTCCATAGCCAGAGATTTTTCAGAAGCTCCGCGAATCCCATTTTCCAATTCAGTCAACTCAACTGTCGTAAAACGGGCGGCATTTAACACAGACTGACGATGAATGAAATCTTTATTTTCAAGCATCTCTGTAGCAAACTTGCTTTGAACCTCAATAAAATAGCCGATAACGTTGTTGTATTTAATTTTCAGATTAGGGATATTGACTAAAGCAGCATACTTATTCTGCAATTCAAGAATGAGTTTATGGCTGTCTTCTTTCATTTCTTTTACCGCGTCCAAAGGCGGATAATATCCCGAACGGATGAAACCGCCGTCGCGCGCTAAAAGCGGCAGTTCTTCTGCCAGTGCCCGCTCAAAGGTATCGACCATGGTTTCATGGTGGCCAAGACGATTAATAATAGCCGCCACCGCAACAGGAAGCTCCTGCTCGACAGATGTTTCCGATATCCGACTGAACCCCGACAGCAGACTTTTAAGCTGGGGAATAACGGACAATGTGGTTTTTATATTTGCCAAATCCCGCGGGCCGCCGCGGCCAAGGCTTAGGCGAGAAACAGCACGTTCCATATCGGGGCAGGATTTGAGCAAATCGCGGATATCCTCCCGTAAACGGGAGTGATTAATAAAAAATTCTATCACATCCAAACGTTGATTGATTTCCGGCAAGTCGACCAGCGGACTGGCGACACGACTAGCCAACAAGCGACCGCCGACGGCCGTAACCGTGCGATCCATTACAGAAAGCAGGGTTGCTCCTTTATCTCCGGTCAAAGATTCCAGTAATTCCAAATTTTTTCTGGTTGCACCATCTATCTCCATGACTTTATTTTCATAGACTTTTACCGGCTTTTCAATGCGAGGCATTTGACCTTTTTGCGTATTTTCCACATAGTCCAGCAAAATACCGGCAGCGGTGGTTTCGGAGCGGCTGAAATTACCGAAAGCATCCAATGTTTCGACTTTAAAAATATCTTGTAAGCGACGGCGAGCATTTTCACTGTTAAAACGCGCCTGAGGCAATACGGATAGCTTTTCACGATATTCATTAAAGAGATTAAATAAGCGCGAATTATGCAAGTAGCTGTCAGAGACAAGAATTTCTACCGGGCTTAATCTGGCCAGAGCAGAGCTTAATATAACAGCTTCGTCTTTGTCTTTCAGGCTGATTTCCTGCGTATAAAAATCACCGGTCGATAAATCAAGCCAAGCCAGCCCCAGATTATCATTCAATTTGGCCAAGCTGAGAATAAAATTGTTACGCTTGGAATCCAACAAATTATCTTCCGTCAGAGTTCCCGGAGTAACCAAACGGATAACATCTCGCCGGACGACGGCTTTATAACCGCGCTTTTTAGCTTCTTTCGGGTCTTCCGTTTGTTCACAAATCGCGACTTTATACCCCTGGCGGATAAGCTTAGCCAGATAACTTTCATATGCATGAAAAGGGACACCGCACATCGGAATATCCTGCCCGTCATGCTTGCCGCGTTTGGTCAGCGCAATGTCTAAAGCCTTGGAGGCCGTAACGGCATCGTCAAAAAACATCTCATAGAAATCACCCATGCGATAAAACAGCAGGTAATCCTGATGTTTGCTTTTTATATCAAGGTACTGCGCCATCATCGGCGTTATCGGTGCTGCGGTATTTTCAGTCATTTTTCTCAGATTATTTATTAAATTTAAACTATCTGTATCATAATCTATTTTAAGGTCTCGTCCAGAGTTTTTTAGCATTTATGGAACCATACGATGTTTAAACGCAACAATAATTATCACAAGTTTGAGAAAAACAATAAATTTGCAGATCGGGTATTGGTTTTGTCCCTGCCCTCCGCTTTAGTTTTTATTATGCTTGTTGCGGTACGGCTCTTGCCCCCGTCTATGGCGGTTATTTCCTACGCGGCAATTATCTTGTTCAACGTGGTCTTTTTGATGCCGATTTCCTTTGAAATGCAACAACTGAAAAATTATGTTAAAAATCTTTCACAGGGCGAAATTCCGGGAGAAGGAAGTATTGAGCTCTCTGAGAAAGACGCCAAAGAAATTGTGGAAGCCGTTAATGCTATGCATCGCTTTTGGGCTGCAAAAACAGATACTCTTGAAGCTCAGACTATTTCTGACACCGCGGTGTTGGACACTCTGCCTGACCCGATTATGATGATTGACCGCTCAGGTAATATCATTGGAGCCAATTTATCATCCCGTACCATCTTCGGCAAAGAAATTACAGATAAAAATATTGAAAAAATTATAGATTCCAACAATTTTATTGAAGCGGTTTCCCGCGTGCTTCGCAAAGAAAGCGAATCGGAAAATCTGATTTTTTACGTCAAAACACCTGTCGATCAAAAACTTTACGCTCATATCAAACAACTGCCATATTTATCCAAAGGTCGAGCCGTTGCCGTTATTTCTCTTTATGACTTAACCAAGGCAATGAAAATTGAAAAAATGCAGTCGGATTTTGTGGCTAATGCCAGTCACGAACTGCGTACACCGCTGGCGATTATTTCCGGCTTTATCGAAACGCTGCAAACCACTGCTAAAAATGACGAGGATGCCCGCGAAAAGTTTTTAAAAATCATGCAGGAGCAGGCTGAATATATGTCTTCACTGATTGAAAATCTGTTATCTCTGTCTAAAATCGAGATGAGTCAGGATATGCCGCCGGAAGACAAAGTGGATGTCAGCAAAATTATTGAAGAAGTCAGTGATGCGCTGTCGCTTAAAGCTCAGGCCAGAGAAATTGAGATTCATACGTTTATGGAAACTGATTTGCCTGAAATTACCGCAGATGCCCGACAGGTTAAACAAGTGATTCAAAACCTGACGGATAATGCGATCAAATACGGTGTGGCAAAAAGCGATTTATTAATCAAGGCCAGAGTGGCAGAGAGTATTCCTTTATCCAAAAGCTTTCAGGTCGCCAAAGGCAAAGCAGTGGCTATTTCCATCAACAACAAAGGCCCGAAAATCTCTCCCGAAAATCTGGCGCGTCTGACAGAGCGTTTTTATCGTATGCAGGAGCATAAGGATCTGAACATTAAAGGAACCGGTTTAGGATTAGCAATAGCAAAGCACATCATTCTGCGGCACAAAGGTAATTTGACAGTAACATCTACGGCCTATAACGGCACAACATTCACAATTTATCTGCCGCTTTCTTTAAATGCGTAAAAAAAAGCCCCCCAGAGGGAGGCTTTTTTGCAGTTAAACGCTCTTATTTAACTTCTTCAAAATCAGCGTCAACGACTTTTTCATCGCTGCTGCCTGACTGTGCCTGACCGGCATCAGCACCGGCTTCTGCTCCGGCAGCACCAGATGTTTCCGGTTGCTTATACATTGCTTCACCGAGTTTCAGAGAAGCTTGCATCAAGCTTTCAGTCTTTTCTTTGATAACAGACAAATCATCTGCTTCAATAGCTGTTTTCAAAGCTTTCAATTCATCTTCAATTTTGGTTTTTTCTGCGGCAGAAACTTTGTCTCCATGTTCTTTCAACGTTTTTTCAGTCGCATGAACCAAACCCTCAGCCTGGTTTTTGGCTTCAACCAGTTCTTTTTTCTGCTTATCTGCCTGAGCGTTAGCTTCGGCGTCTTTAACCATTTTTTCAATATCGGCATCAGACAAACCACCGCTGGCCTGAATACGAATTGCCTGTTCCTTATTCGTTGCCTTATCTTTAGCAGAAACGTTTACAATACCGTTAGCATCAATATCAAAGGTAACTTCAATCTGCGGCATACCGCGCGGTGCCGGCGGAATACCGACTAAATCAAACTGGCCAAGCAGCTTATTGTCTGCTGCCATTTCGCGCTCGCCTTGGAAAACGCGGATGGTTACGGCTGTCTGTCCGTCTTCGGCAGTTGAAAATACTTGAGATTTACGGGTTGGAATGGTGGTGTTACGATCAATCAAGCGAGTGAAAACACCGCCCAAAGTTTCAATACCCAAAGACAAAGGTGTGACATCAAGCAACAAAACGTCTTTAACATCACCCATCAAAACACCGCCCTGGATTGAAGCACCGACAGCAACAACTTCATCCGGATTTACACCTTTGTGCGGTTCTTTACCGAAAATTTCTTTTACTTTTTCTTGTACTTTCGGCATACGGGTCATACCGCCAACCAAAATAACTTCACTGATTTCATTAGCTTTCAAACCGGCGTCAGCCAAAGCTTTTTGGCAGGGAGCTACCGTACGTTCAATCAAATCTTCAACCAAAGATTCTAATTTGGCTCGGGTTAATTTGATGTTCAGGTGTTTCGGACCGGTTGCATCAGCGGTAATAAACGGCAAGTTGATTTCTGTCTGAGTGGTTGAAGACAATTCGATTTTAGCTTTTTCTGCAGCTTCTTTCAGGCGTTGCAGAGCCAGACGGTCGTTTTTCAAATCAATACCTGATTCTTTCTTAAATTCTTCGGTCAGATATTCAACCAAACGCTGGTCAAAGTCCTCACCGCCAAGGAAAGTATCGCCGTTGGTGGATTTTACTTCGAATACGCCATCACCGATTTCCAAAATAGAAATATCGAAAGTACCGCCGCCCAAGTCATAAACAGCAATAGTTCCGTTGGCTTTTTTATCCAAGCCATATGCCAAAGCCGCAGCTGTCGGCTCGTTGATGATACGTAAAACATCCAAACCGGCAATTTTACCGGCATCTTTCGTTGCCTGACGTTGAGAATCGTTGAAATAAGCAGGAACCGTAATAACTGCTTTTTCGATTTTTTCACCTAAATAGCTTTCGGCATATTCTTTAATTTTTTGCAAAACGATTGCAGAAATCTGTGACGGTGCATATTTCTGTCCTTTAACTTCAACCCAAGCGTCACCGTTATCGCCATCAACAATTTTGAACGGTACCAGTTTCTTGTCTTTTTCGACTTCCGGAGAGTTATAACGGCGGCCGATTAAGCGTTTAATGGCAAACAAAGTATTTTCAGGGTTCGTAACAGCCTGACGCTTTGCCGGAAAACCGACCAAGCGTTCGGTGTCGGTAAACGCTACCATAGAGGGCGTGGTGCGGGCACCTTCAGAGTTTTCTAGAACTTTGGCTTCTCCACCTTCCATCACTGCAAAGCAGGAGTTGGTCGTACCCAAGTCAATACCAATAACTTTATTGCTCATGTTTTTCATCCTTAATTGTTGTCTAAAAACGGTATCAAAATATTTCTACCAACTTATATAGGAAGCCGATAAAACAGAAGCAAGACTATATGTCATTTTTTTAATATTTTTTAGTAATTATTCGGGCGACCGGAGATTTCATAGCCCGTATAACCGTCAACTACCGAGTTGGCATAGGCAAAATCTGTGGAATTGCAGGAATGAATCCTATACAAAGTTTCTCCCTGTTCGACCTGATCTCCGACTTTTTTAAGTAAATCCAACCCGGCTCCGGGATATTGTCCGGCCCCGGCCCACACACCGATTTTGTTAATACGGGAATTATCAATCGCCTCTACCACGCCGCTGACATTGGAAACAATATCTCTTGTCAGGTGTCCGACTTGCGGCTGTGGTGCTTTGCCTTGAGCATGAATGATTTTATTTATCATCTCTAAAGCCCGACCGGATGTTAAAATCTCTTTGGCGACATGATATCCCTGCCCACCGCGGAGCTTAGGATCAAACTCCAAAATTCGTCCAGCCAAAAACAGCGATTTTTCCAGCAAATCCTGTGGCGCATCTTCCTTATTCCGCAGAACTTTCATTACGTCTCTGGCCTCAAGAACAGCTCCGACGCCGTTACCAATAGGTTCACTGCCGTCAGTAATGACAACGTCAATTTCCATAGACAGCATATCGCCGACATATTCTATTAATTTACGCAGGCGCATTGCTTCATTAGTGCTTTTAATGCGTGATTTCGGACCTACCGGAATATCAAGCAGCAAATGTGTTACGCCGGCGGCCAATTTTATGGCAAGAATAGAAGAGGTGATATGTTCCTGCTGTGTCAAACCTATCTGTCGCTCAACTGAAGAAATCATTTTACTGGCGGCGGCAATATTCAATCCGTCATAGCAGGCAACTGCCGCGCGATTTTCTTTAATCAGCTTTTTAAATGTTTTATCGTCTATGTCAACATTAGTCAGAACACTCATGGTATCTGCCACACCGGCACAAGATGTCAATGAGCGGGAGGCCGTTTTAGGTATCGGCAAGCCGTAGGCACCGACAATTGCCGTAATGATAATATCAGTTTTATTGCCGGGAACACCGCCCAAACAATGATGATCGACAACAATACCCTCGTTGTCCCAATGGAAAACATTATCGCCAACCAATGCTTCCGTCATGGCCAGCACTTCAGGCGCACTCATAAAAGATCCGCTGGCAACCAAAAAAGAAGCAATGTCCATATTGGAATAACGTTTGGCGGTGATGTCATTAATAATGGAGCTGTATTCACCTGAACTTAAAATATTGCCGGCAATTTTGCGTTTGACAGAAGCCAAACTCGGCGGCGGTGTCGATAAAGAGATTGACAGATTGGCTCCTTCAGGAAGATTAATTTGTTTAAATGCTTCATTGTTGAGAGCAATTTCCGTCGGCTTAACCAATTTAGCGTCATCAACAACCTGCAAAAAAGCATAAACGGGTTTAACTCCGCCATGAATTTCAATTTTAGTCAGGGTCGTAATGTCATCAACTTTGTAGGCGGCACAATCCTTGTGCAAATAAGCCAGATTTTCGTTAAAAGAAGTTAACGGAAGATGTTTTAAACTCAGCATATTAAAGCCTCACTGTTGACAGGGCACGTTATCGCTAATAATAGCGTTATTGTGGTTTATGTTTCGTTAAAATGCAAGATTTTAATGCGCTTCAGCCCAATTACTGCCTATTCCAACCTCGGCAATAAATGCGACATCATAATTAACGACATTTTGCATACTCTGCTTAATCAGCTCTGAAACGACTGACACCTCATCATCAGGAGCTTCAAAAACCAATTCATCATGCACTTGCAATAACATACGAGTTTTAAATCCGCCGTCCCTTAAAGCTTTAAATACAGCGTTCATCGCCATTTTGATAATATCTGCAGCACCGCCTTGTATTGGTGCGTTAATGGCTGCACGCTCGGCATTCATGGCCAGTCTTTTGTTTTTGTCATTAATGCCGTTGACGGTACATTTACGACCAAACGGCGTCAGGACATAACCGTTTTTGCGGGCAAACTGAATCGTGTCATCCATATATTGCTTAATTTCAGGCATCTCGCGGAAATAGGCATCAATATAAGCTTTAGCCTCATCATTGCTGACATCAATTTGCTTAGCCAGACCAAACTGAGATATCCCATAAACAATACCGAAGTTTATCGCTTTGGCGTGACGGCGCATATTAGGCGTTACCTTATCTAACGGCACACCAAACACTCGGGCTGCGGTGGCCGCATGAATATCTTGATTCTCTGCAAAGGACTGCTTCAAGCCTTTGACATCAGCAACAACAGCCAACAAACGTAATTCTACCTGCGAATAGTCAGAGGCAATAATTTTATGCCCGGGCTTCGCAATAAAGCTTTCACGAATTTTCTTTCCCTCCTCGCTGCGGATGGGGATATTTTGCAGATTAGGATTATTGGACGCCAAACGCCCGGTAGATGTATTAATCTGGTTATAGGTCGTATGTACACGGTTATTTTTATCAAGCTGAGACAGCAGCGCATCCGTATAAGTCGATTTGAGTTTGCTTAATGCGCGCCAATCAAGAATTTTGGCGGCCAATTCGTTTCCTTCGGCGGCCAAATCTTCTAAAATATCCGCTCCTGTCTGCCAAGCACCGGTCGGGGTTTTCTTGCCTTTTGCCCCTAATTTGCCAAATAAGATTTCGCCGATTTGCTTGGGAGAGCCTAAATTAAACTCTTCGCCGGCAAGATTATAACTTTGCTGTTCATAATCTCTCATTTTCACTTCAAAATCACGGCTGAGCTTTTGCAAAGTCTGGGTATTGACGCAGATACCGGCATCTTCCATTGATTTAAGAATGGTAATTAACGGTCGGTCTAAATCTTCATAAACGCTAACCTGATGTTCAGCAAACAGTCGCGGCTTGAACAAGCGGTAAAGCCGCAAGGTGTAATCAGCATCTTCAGCGGCATAGTCCAAGGCTTTATCCAAGTCGACCTTATCAAACGTTATTTTATTTTTGCCGCTGCCGCAGACTTCTTCATAAGCAATCATTTTATGGTCAAGATAAAGCTTGGCCAGTTCATCCAACCCATGACCATGCTCTGTTCCGTTTAAGACGTATGATAAAACAGCCGTATCATCTATAGGTTCCACAACCGTATCTTCACCCCAAACTTGTTCCATAAAATGCAAATCAAATTTAATATTATGACCTATTTTCAAAACCGATTTACTGGTAAAGAGCGGTTTAAGGATTTTAGAGATCTGTTCATATTTTAATTGCGGAGCCAAAGCGTTTTGCGGTTCGCTAAACAAATCAAAATTTCCCTCAGAAGGCAAACCGCAAAGATGCCCTAAAGGAATATAACAGGCTTCTCCCGGCGCAACGGCCAGAGAAAAGCCAACGATTTTATCAAATTGCGGATTAAGTCCGTTGGTTTCGGTATCAAAAGCAACATATCCGGCTTGACGGATTTTATCAGCCCATTTTTTTAATCCGGCTTCATTCTGAATAAGCTCATAGCGGGGTTTAACTTCTGAAACCTCAGATTTAAATACAGTGTTATTTTCATCATCAGATAAGCTTAAACACTGTTCGGAAACCCACTTTTCGACCCGAGGACGGATGGAATTGAAACCATATCTGGCAACAAAATCAAGTATCGTTTGTAAATCCGGTTTACGACAGGCAAATTCTTCTATTGAATGCGTTACCGGGACATCGGCTTTTAGGGTAACCAGCTGTAAGGATATTCTTGCTTTATCAGCGTTTTCAATCAAAGTCTCACGACGTTTGTTTTGCTTTATTTCCGGTGCACGGGTTAAAACCTCTTCCAACGAACCGAATTGATTAACCAATTCAGCAGCTGTCTTTAAGCCAATTCCCGGCACTCCGGGAATATTATCCGTACTATCACCGGCCAAAGCTTGAACATCCACGACCTTATCCGGATAAACACCAAATTTTTCTTTAACATCTTCCGGTGTAAAATACTTGTCTTTCATCGGATCAAAAAATTCTACGCCAGGACGAATCAACTGCATTAAATCCTTATCAGCGGAGATAACCGTCACCTCATAACCTTCTTTTAAAGCCTTATCAGCATAAGTGGCAATCAAATCATCGGCTTCATAGCCTTCCATATCCAGATAATGCAGGTTCAATTTTTCCACCGCCTGATGGATAATGTCAAACTGAGGTATCAAATCTTCCGGTATTTCCTTACGGGTTCCTTTGTAATCTGGAAAAATATCATTGCGAAAATTCCGGCGTTTGGCATCAAACAGCACCAGCGAATAATCGCACTTGATTTTCTGGGTCAGGCGCATGAACATATTGGTAAAACCGTAAACGGCATTAACAGGAATACCATCCGGACTGGTTAATGGCGGCAAGGCATAGAAAGCGCGGAAAATATACCCCGAACCGTCAATTAAACATATTCTTTTACTCATGATTTGTTACTTTCCCGATTAATCTTTTGTTGGAAAAGAATATATACTGCTTTTGTGAAAATACCAAGCAGGAAGCACTATATTGGGGAAAATAACCATGCGTCATCTCTCATATTCTGCCAAACATTCTTAGAAACAACCTACACTCCGCGCACACCCCGAGTATTAAGTGCAATTTGAATGATAGAAGCTCTCACAA
>CANDEX010000013.1 GCA_947383875.1 uncultured Azospirillum sp.
TAAATTTTTATTTGTTAATTTTTTTAAGCAGCCTGTTAATAATTATTAACAAGAGCGGATTATTCGGTTCGGATATCTAAAAAAACATGGGAAAAATATGTAAAAGCATATATTTTATAGGATAAATCTTATATGTTTATATGAAGTATGACTGTGACTGAAGGGGAGATGGAATTGTCACTGCGGCTGGATAATATTATCGGCGAGATAAATAACTTGGAACAAAGCGCCTATTTTGGGCGGGTAACAGCTGTTCAAGGCCTGTTTGTGGAGGTGAGCGGTATTCGTGCGCCGCTGACTATCGGTGACCGTTGTAATGTCCATACAACCCATAAGACGATTGTCCCTTGTGAATTGGTAAGTTTCAAAGGAGATAAGCTGTTGCTTATGCCTTATGGCTCTTTGCAGGGAATAGGGCCCGGCTGCCGTGTGGATGTCGAGAATGCCGCGCCGGTGATTTATCCGCATATATCTTGGCTGGGGCGAATCGTTAATGCCTTTGGAGAGGCCATTGACGGCAAAGGCCCGTTGATTAAAGGCAGCAAACCTTATTATATTAAAGCTTCTCCGCCGCCTGCGGCTTTTCGTGACCGGGTTTGCGGCAAGGTGGATCTTGGCGTGCGGGCAGTTAATACTTTTCTGACGATTTGCAGAGGACAGCGTATGGGGATTTTCGCCGGATCAGGCGTCGGGAAGTCCACATTGATGTCGATGATGGCTAAGCATACCAGTTCGGATGTGTCTGTTATCGGGCTTATCGGCGAGAGAGGCCGGGAAGCCAAGGAGTTTGTGGAAGATGTGTTAGGCGCGGAAGGTTTGGAAAAATCGGTATTGGTGATGGCGACTTCTGATGAAAGCCCGCTGATGCGCCGTCAGGCTGCATATGTGACGATGGCTGTTGCCGAATATTTTCGGGATTTGAACAAAGATGTTTTATGCATGATGGATTCGATTACCCGTTTTGCCATGGCGCAGCGCGAGATTTCCTTGTCTGTCGGCGAACCTCCTGTTTCCAAGGGATATACGCCGAGTGTGTTTGCCGAACTGCCGCGCCTTTTGGAGCGGGCAGGGCCGGGGGCTGGTTGTGGCACAATTACCGGTTTGTTTACCGTGTTGGTGGATGGCGATGACCATAATGAACCGGTGGCGGATGCCGTGCGGTCGATTTTGGACGGGCATATTGTGCTTGACCGTTCGATTGCTGAGAGAAACAGGTATCCGGCGATTAATATTCTGCGCTCTATTTCGCGTACGATGCCTGATTGTGACACGCCGGAAGAATTTGCTTTGTTTTCTAAGGCGCGGAAGTATATTGCGGCTTATGAAGATATGGCAGAGCTTATTCGCCTGGGAGCTTATAAGGCCGGTTCAAGCAGAGAAGTGGATGAAGCTATTTTCTATTATCCGAAAATTGAGGCTTTTCTATCGCAGACTAAAGGCGAAAAAGTTTCCTTGAGCGAAGGCTATCAGCAGCTTAAAGAAATTTTGGATACTCCTTTTGCCGCAGCGCAGGGATAATTAAATGAAAAATTCCTTGCAGGTTTTGAACCGAATACAAAAATTTAATATTGATGAGCAGCGCAAGATTTTGGCAGACTTGGTGAATCGGCAGGATGTTTTGCAGGCGCAGCTGGAGCAGCTTAATCAGGCTTTTGAACAGGAAAAAGAATTTGCGAGAAGTAATTCCGGGATGGGAGATTTTGGCGCTTATGTCAAACGCTATATGCAACAGCGGGAAAAGCTGGAAAGCCAAATTGCCGCGTTAGATGCCAAAATTGAACATGAGCGGGATGTGATGGCGGATATGTTTAAGGAACAAAAAACTTATGAAATTGTCGACCGGCAACGGACAGAGCGTCGGGAAAAAGAAGACGAATTAAAAACGCAAAAGGCGCTTGATGAAATCGGAACGAATACTTATATAAAGAATAACAAATAATTTATGACAGGAGAACGAGGATGACTTTTGAATTACCGGAACTGCCTTATGCCAAAGATGCATTAGAACCGTATATCTCAGAAAATACGATGGAATTTCATTATGGCAAACACCATAAGGCTTATGTTGATAATTTGAATAATCTGGTAAAAGACACAGAATTTGAAAATATGAGCTTGGAAGATATTATTAAGGCAACTGTTGGCCGCTCTGAGTTTACAGGTATCTTTAATAATGCAGCTCAGGCATGGAATCATGCCTTTTTCTGGAATAGCATGGTGCCGGATGGCGGACAAGAACCTAAAGGCGAATTAAAAGACCGCATCGAGCGTGATTTTGGCAGTTATGATAAATTCAAAGAAGATTTTAAAAATGCCGCAGTATCTCAATTCGGTTCTGGTTGGGCATGGTTAGTTGAAGGTAAAGACGGTAAGTTGCAGGTTATGAAAACCTCAAATGCCGATACGCCTTTGGCTCATGGTCTGACACCGATTGTCACTTGTGATGTGTGGGAGCACGCGTATTATCTGGATTATCAGAATCGTCGCGCTGATTTTGTTTCTGCATTTTTGGACCATTTGGTTAAATTTTAGCCAATCAGGAATTTTGACGAGAAAAACCGCTTGGCAGACAGGCGGTTTTCTTTTGGTCTGTATATCTCTGATTAATTAATTGCTTTTTAATATATCTATGCTTAATTTATTACAGTTTATGTTGATTAATTTTGTCTAAAGTGATAAAATTAATTTAAAATAATCATCGCAGGAGAGTCGATATGAGTTATGAAAATGCACCAGTTATGCTTGCCCATGGTCGTCATTTTGTATGTGGCAGCCAGTCGTCTGGAAGCAGAGAAGCTGAAGGTGATTTGAAGCAGACTTTAAAAGCGGTTGCCGCTTTATTTAAGACACCGGAAGAGAAATCTGTTAATCTTTCGCTGATTAATCGTGGCAGGGACTATTAATCTGATGTCAGGCTATACGACTGAGAATAAATTTGTTATTGCCGAAGGGGAGCAAGGAGATTTATATGTTTTTCTTCAGGCAAAAAAAGCACATCCCGATGAGCCGCGGATTATTTATGACGGGTATGATCATGCGATTTTTATGCGCCGGCCTGAAGAACGTATTATCTTAGATTATATTCATCCCGAAGTACGGGCTCAATTGCGTAAGGCTAAGCGGGTGGTAATGGTGGAAACCATTTTGGAGAACATCAAAGAGAGTTATTATGCCGATATGCAGATGGTGGAAAAAATACCGGTTGATTGGAGCAAAATCGGTTTGAAGACTTGGGAAGAAATTGTTCTTAATGATAAGCAAGCTTAAAAAAGGGCTTGCTTTTTTTTCAAATATATCCTATTACAGTTTTGTCTTAACGGTCCCATCGTCTAGAGGCCTAGGACGCGGCCCTCTCAAGGCTGCAACACGGGTTCAAATCCCGTTGGGATCACCAATTAATAAAAAAACACCCTCTTTATCAAGGGTGTTTTTTTTATTAGGTGATACCCAAACCAATCGAGCATCGCCGTCGGCTTGCTCTCTTGGACGGGATCCGAATTTTCATAATTTCGCATCAGTTGCTGTCGTTTTCTTCGCTCAATAATGAAAACTAGGGGTACGGAACGTGAAAAGCCTGACATCGGTTAGCCTTTTCATCCTACCCCGGCGTTGGGATCACCAATACAAACGGTAGGTATAAAAGCCTGCCGTTTTTCTTTATTTTCCAAGCCTTTCAGCGAGTTTGAATGTTGTAAATTTGAAAATTGCGTTTTGGGAAGTTTTTCCGAACTCTTTTGCGATAAAGTCTTTGTTTTTCAATATATTAAGAGAGTTTGAATCCGGTTAGGTCTTTGGGATACTTTTTTATGAAAACTGACTGTCTGAAGAAAAGTTCTTGACATTGACGACAAGTTATTTTTTATACAACCTCTGTCAATTTTAGCAGAGGTTATCAGCTCCGAGCCACTATCCATGGCCCGTCAGTCCAGTACTCTCCGGCTGGGATACACCTATCCTCCGGCTCACATCAGATAAGATAAAAAAATGACTAACAAAAATTGAAAGAGGCCTTTACGTGCGAGGCTTAAAATAGGCTTTGGCGTTTTCAGTAGGATTTTTTAAATTCTTTTCTTAAGCTAAAAAAATTGCTTGTTATGATTTAATGACATCGATGTCACTTAATGGATATTGATTAACCTTTAACATCCGAGTTTTAAAGGTTGGCTTTTCTTTATATATACATCGCAAAATCTCAAAAGTACGCAAAAAAATATACTATTTGGAAAATTATTTTATCAAATCCGAACAAGCAGACAATTCTAGAAATAAAAAGTTGAAGGATTGTCCATGCGAAAAAAACAGAAAATAACCTCAAAAAAGAAGAGCCAACGCAGCTTCAGAGCTTTTATTTCCATAGTTAAATGGTATAAAAATAAATTTGATGTCGCACTCTATATTAGTAATATATATGGAAATGAGTGTCAAAAGAAAGAAGTCAACATTCGTAAATTACCTTTATGGAGAGATATAACAAATATTCAAAAACTGGCGTATTTTTTTTTATTTTATGGCAGAAACAAAAAAATTCACAAATGTTAAACCATTTACATTAGATTTAAGCAAACAATTTAGAAATAGGTACAACAAGTTAACATACAAAAAGCTAAAAGCGGTCATTATTAAAAGAATATATGGTAACCTTGATTATATCTTTAAGTCATCTGATAAACCTATGATGTCCTTTATTCTTGAAAATAAACATAAGAATAAAAGAAAAGATATAAATGATAAAGAAACTCACATACACGGGATTAGAGAAGTCTTTGATGAAGATATTGATAGTAAAGTCAGATTAGCATTAAAAACATCGGTTTGTAATGGTAAGAAAGAATATAAAGGCTCCAAATACAAAAATATGCTCCAAACTAAAAAAGGATACACTAAAAATGGTGCAAACGGTTGGTTATGGTATCTCAATAAAGGAGCGTGTTCCAATAATGGCTTATATATATCTAAATCTCTTTTGGAAAAAATTCGTGATGACTACAACCAACTTTATAAAGAATATAAGTCAGATATAAAAAAACTAAAAGATAATGGTATCAAGATTAAATACAAAAAATTGGATATGCCATAAATATAAACTATATGACAGGAATCGTATATAAATTGCTCTTTATCTATAAATGGTTTAATTCTGCAAATCTTAATTAAAACACTCACATAAACAAGCCTAAATTGACTTATAACAAGCCACTTAATAAAAACCTAAGTAAACCTATACCAAATAAAACGGCTGAGTCCAGAAGTCAAAAAACAAGATATTTAACCTTGTGCCCTTGAGGGCAACAGGTTGCTTTAAAAGTTTGTGACGTTAATAACAGTTTATTTTTACAACCTTTGACAGAAGCATGTTAAAAGTTCTTCTTCGCAAATTAGAAACGGAAAATAATTGAAAAAACTGTTTTACAAATCCCAAGAATCACGACATTAAGTATATATCAAAAGAAATTGATAGTTATAACACATTGTAAATAGGTATTATTATGTTTATTAGCTCATAAATAACCCGTGGACTCAAGAATTGCTTTTTCATAATAAAACCTATACCAAAAGCAAAATCGTTATTCACGGGTCAAAAAATGAGGCTTTCTACTTTTAATACTCACTTGCCAACATAATGGTTAAGACTCTGTTTGTTATATTTGGATTGCTTGGATCTTCTGACAGATATTGATAATTCTTGTCATAGTAATCAATTTTGAAGTAAATTGTCTCGCCGTTATAATCAAAACTTCCGAAGTCATGTTCGCCATAAGGATCGTTAGCTTTAGTAAAATGATTAAACTGTCTGACTTCTGATAAGATTTTTGCAATATCATCTTGTGATTTAGCATTTATACCAGCAGTTAACATTACTCTTCCACCGGTAAAGGTTTGTCTGAAAGTGTCATTTAAGGTTTTAATATCCGTCATAACACACCTCTTAGGCAGACATTTCAGAAGTAAGAAACATTTTGAATTTTCTCAAAGCCTGTCTGACAGAGGTATGGCTTCTTTTGCCATAGCTTGATTTTTCACCGGTTGTTTCATATTGCGGCAAGATAGAAGAGATATTTTCAACCAGATGAGCAAGTGTAATTTCTTCTTTTCTGCAAAGTCTTTCAATTCGTCCCATATAATCAGCAGCAGTCAAAGCAGAGTATTTATTTTCCAAAAGCCAATTTTCAAAATTCTTCAACATAGCACAATCTCCCTTTTACTGATTAACGGATACAATTTCTGTAAAAACAGCACAACTGCGAGCTTTTTCAGTAGCACAAGCATCCATTGCATCACGCAGGTAGTAATAGATTGTTGGCATTAACACACCGTTGATTTTGATTTGATACATAGCATTTTCCTTTCATAAATAGTTGTTTTGCTCATTAACTATTTGCATTATGCGGTGTATTTTCTTTATTGGGAGCCCCTAAAACACAACTTGCCAACGACATTTTGCTACGATTTAGACGGGATTACTAACAAACAGACAGAAACAGGATAAAAATGACCTATGGTTCTCAACACCTCATAGGTTAAGCCTCAATATGTATATCTAAAAAGAAATATTTTGTGCAAAACGTCTCATTTTTTATGTCTCTTTAGCTTTTTTACATTATTATGCAAGTAATGGAGAGTAAAATGCAAGACATTGAACAGTATGAATTACTAATCAATTCGGCCCAAACCAAAGAACAACTTTGGAACGCTATAGCAAAAATAAGTATTAACTATCAACAAGGATTGAATACTTTGTATAGAAGAAATTCTGGTATTTTCTATACAGGGTTAGATCTTGCAGACTTTATTTGCCACACTCTTATAGAATATATATTACATTCTGAAAAAGATATTCAATCATTAAAATTCTTAGAACCTTGTGTAGGTATTGGTAATTTTGTCTTTGCCTACTTAAAAAATATTGAAAAATTAAATTTAGACGCCACAAAAATCAATCAATTACTAGAAAATATTTATGTGTGTGATATTGATAATGATGCTTTGCATATCTATAAATGTATACTTCATAAATTTACACAATTATTTTTCAATATGACCCTACCAATAGCGTACTGGAATAAGCATATTCAAAATAAATTGTCATTTGATATATCAGATACAAATGGCGTATATACTTCTTTTGAGGAAACATTCGGTTATCTCAATACGAAATTTGATATAATTATAACGAATCCTCCATATAAAAACCTAAAAGCAAATGAAAATACCTACAGTAATAAAGATGAATTTGAGAAAGATAAACAAACTTATAAAGCTATATCTGACCATGTAAAAAAGTATTTTGATTATGCAAATGAAGGGGTATTGAATTTATATAAAATATTTGTTGAAGATATATTATGTAATTATAGTAAAGATAACGCTTTAGTATCACTACTTATTCCTAATACGATATTGACAGATAAGACTTGTAATAAATTACGAAACCTTATCTTAAGTAAGAATGAGCTTGTTTCAATTATAGAGGTAAATGAAAATAACAAAAACATTGATGCTCAGCAATCTATGGTGTCTATATTAGTTAATAAAAGTTATCAAACCTCGATTATAAATATTGAAAATTTTGAAACTCATGAAAGAAAACAAATAAATTATACTAAATTATCAAATCTCTCTATGAATAATACCCTTTATGCTTTTTCTGATAGCGAATTACAGATTCTGAATATACTAAATACATTTCCTAAGATTAAGGATATTGATTTCATTATTAATAGAAGAGGAGAATTGGACTTAACCGCTAATAAAAAATATATTTCAAATACAGAAACCTCTTATACTCTACTTAGAGGAAGAAATGTTACACTATATGATATAAGAAAAGAAGTTATATCTGAATATGTCAAACCGGAGTTTCTAGAAATAACAAATAAAAGACAATTTGTTGAGAAGGATAGAATTATTTGCCAACAAATTTCAAATATAAACTGTGAAAAAAGGCTTAAATTTGCCCTTTGTCCTTCAAATCACATTCTTGGTAACTCTTGTAATTTTATAGCTATAGAAGATAATAAATATGGTCTTGATATTCATGCATTACTTGGAATACTAAATTCTAATCTCTTAAATTGGTATTTTAAGTTAATTAGCTCTAACAATCATATAAATAATTATGAATTAGACGAGTTGCCAATTCCTTTATTTTCTTCTAATCTACACAAAATAAGTGACTGTGTCCAAAAGTATTTATTGCATAAAAGCCCAGAAACGCTACTTAATATCGATTATCTAGTAAACGAAGCATATGGAATTAAAAATACAGATAGCAGAAATAAAAAAATAACAAATTCAATGGATAACGATTTATCTTATATTATTCCTTCTATACGAACTAACACAAATATTAGAAATATTGATAATTTAAAAGACTATTTAGTACATAACAACATCCAATTAACCAATATTGATTTGAATCTTGCTGAGAAAATAGTCGAAAAATATCATAAACTTAATAACAACAATGTACTTAATCATACAACGTTTAAATTAAGTGATTTAGATATGGAGATGATTGTAAATATTCCACAAGGAGGAAATTGGCAAAATATATCAGATGATGTTATTGAAAAATCTGAACGATTAAAGAAAATAAAACAAACAGGTGGACGAACGACTTTATATGGAAGATTAGATTACAAAAAACCATCATATACAATTACCACTTATTTTAATAGACCTGGTAATGGAACCTATGTACACCCTATCCATAACAGAGTTATTTCTGTAAGAGAAGCAGCTAGACTTCAAAGTTTCTGTGATGATTACTACTTCGTTGGTAATAAATCCGATATTCTCAAACAAGTTGGAAATGCCGTTCCCCCACTTTTAGCATTTCAAATTGCAAGACGGATAAAAGAAAAAATCGGTATTAATCGTAGTATAGACCTATTTTGTGGAGCAGGTGGAATGACGCAAGGCTTCAAACATGCAGGATATGAAACCATACTAGGAATAGATTTTGATAAAAGTGCTTGTCAAACTTACAAAATTAACAATCCAGAGATTAATACCATTTGTGGAGATTTGACAGATAACACAACAAAAGAACTAATTATAAATATTGCTAAAAGAGAAAAAGTTGAATTAATATGTGGAGGGCCACCATGTCAAGGATTTTCATTAGCAGGAAAACGTTTTATTGATGATCCGAGAAACCAACTGTTTAAAGAATATCTGTATATAGTTGATAATATTAAACCTAAAGTATTTGTTTTTGAAAATGTTGAAGGACTATTAACTTTCCAACAAGGAAAAATTTATAAGGAGATCTTGCAAGAATTTTCAAAAATCGGTTACAATATTTCAGCAAGAATGTTAAAGGCTTCTGATTTCTGTGTCCCTCAAAAAAGAAAAAGAATTATCATTATTGGGATAAGGGAAGATATATTCATAAGACCTAACGAATGTTATCCTTCCTCTATAGTTCTTGATGATTACAATAATTCCACGGAAAATGCAATTTCGGATTTGGAAAAAATTGAATGTTCAGATACTGCAAAATATACAGAAATCAGAATATCTCCATATGTTCAGATGTTGAAGAAAGAAATAACTTTTGATGAGTTTTTAACGAAAATGAAACAGTTATCTATTAACAAAGAAGAAACTCAATTATCCTTATTTGCCGCATAATCTATTTTGTATTGCTTCAACTACAGAATAAAGTTCTATCAAAGCTTGATCGTACTTCTTGTTATCCAATAAATCAACAAGAGATTTAATTGCTTTTTGTTCTTTATCTGAAAATTGTACATTTATTCTTCTATTATTTTTCTCTATATATTCATCAATTGAAGTTAGTGCTATACGTTCAAATCTATCATATTCATTTTTTGTAGCATCTGTTTTATTTTTGAGAGTTTGAGTTGCTATCTGTCCATTTTTCTCAAAAGTATATTCATAATTAAAATAATCGTATTTAGGTTTCAATAATTTAGAAACCAGAAATTCTTCACCATTTTTAGAATTCTTAAGCTGTTGCAGTAAACTCATAAACAAAAACATATTCTGCTTTAGAATATCACGATATTTATTCAACTCATCTTGTTTCATACGAGTAATATTACCCCTTATTTCTTCCCATATTTTATTTATAAACCAAGATGCACATATAAAACCTGTATTTTGTTCTTCAATTTTAATTAATTTCTTAACATCTGATAATAATAGTCTATCTCTTTTGGATGAATTATCGCCATTAGTCATTTTTTGTAATAATAAAGAATCATGCTTAAATCCTAATGATATCGGTCCTATATGATCTGCTGAATAACCATTAAAAAACGAGCTATGCATAAACTTATTTGCAGCATATATATTACCGTCACTCCAGTATTCATAGGCTCTTCGGTCTTTATTATATGTTTTCATATTATCAGCATGACGTCCGGTATCTTCTTTCTTACGACAACACCTATTATACGTATGAAAACCATCTAATCTATCAGGAAAATTTGACATTGCACCAGGACCAAGCATTTTACTTTTACCTGCTCTACATAATTTTTCACATCTATTAACAATAGATTCAATACTTTCACTAGATTCAACAGGAATCCCAAATTTATCTGCAATAAAAGATACTAAAACATCTTTACTGAATTTTTTCTCTATTTCTTCGCATGCTTCATCAAGAGTATTGAGTTCCGTGCATACGATGCCTATTTTACGGAGTGATTTTATCAAGCAACCATTTAAGTAAATGTATCTCAAAGACATAACACGACCACATATCTGGCAAGGTTTTTCCTTAGTTGGATGTATGTGAAACATAACTCGTGCATAAACACCAGCAATATTAGGATAACCTAGAATTTTGGCTTTTTCTAAAACCCATTTGATTCTCTTTTTGCCAATCTCACTAACCTTGGGAGCTATCCAAGCAATTTGTCCCTTATTATTTCTTTTATACGGAATATCCTTATAATTTGGATTATTCACAATTCTTTCCATGTATTCTAAAAATTTTGGATGCCACTTTTTCTCTGAAGCCATATTATTTCTCCATAATTATAACAAAATATTATCTAAAAGTTATATAAAAAATCAAGATAATTTTATAGTCATATGATAGATAAGGCATGTAACCTTTAACATAGCTATGTCAAAAGTAAAAAAATATACTATTTGGAAAATTCATCTCAAAAGTTTAGTAGAAAACATCAAATCATACACTTTTATAATGTATGACTGATACATACAATCAACTCAAAAATGAGTTATCTGTTCTGTATCCCGATGTTACGGATATTGAGCTAAATGAAATAACAAACAACCTGATTAATTTTTTTACAACGGCTACAAAAATTATTTTGAAAGATATTGATTCATTAAGTGACATCGATGTCACTTAATCGTACAGTCGGCCTCATTTATTTTATAAATCAGGTTAACATTTTGAAAGATCAGTAAATTATTAGTAAAAAAATTACAAACGGGTGCATTTTTTTGCGTACATTCCCCAAATAACGCGACATAATATTATTATGTAAAAACAAAGGAGTAATGAATATGGCTAAGAAATACAGATATGCTAAAGCTGCACCATGCGTTCAGGCTGTCATTTTTGCGCGAGTATCTACCAAAGAACAAGAACCAGGCGTTTCTCTAAAGGCTCAAAAAGAAGCAATGGAAGATTATTGTAACAAAAAGGGACTTCCTATTGTTCAGAAATATAAAGCGGTTGAAAGTTCCACCAATGGCAAACGTACAAAATTCAATGAAATGTTAGACTTTGTAAAAAAGCAGAAACGCAAAACCGCGATTGTTGTCCATTGTATTGATCGTTTTCAAAGACGCTTCAATGAATGTGTGGAAGTTGAAAAGATTTTGTTGGATGATAAAACCGACCTGCATTTTTGCAAAGAAAGGTTAATTCTCACTAAAAATAGTCCGTCTTCTGATATTATGCGTTGGGATATGGGCATTTTATCCGGCAAAATGTATGTGGCAAATCTGCGAGATAATGTTAACAGAGGTATGAATTATAACTGGTCGATTGGAAAATATCAGACAAAGGCTCCAGTTGGGTATTTGAATATTAACAAAGACATTATTGTTGATTTAGAACGTGCACCTTTGGTTAAAAAGATGTTTGAGATGTATGCGACCGGACAATATTCCGTAAAACGCTTGCAAGAATTTGCCAAAGAAATGAATTTGTGTTCTTCTCATTCTAAAACAAATAAGCCATTAGGACGAGAAACCATATATGCGATGTTAAAAAATCCGTTTTATTATGGTGAAATGGTAATCCGTGGTGAAATTATGCCACATGCTTATGAACCTCTTATTTCAAAATCATTATATGATAAAGTTCAGGAAATACGTTCTGGTGGTAAAATACATACAAAAATGCGAGAATATGCCGGAATTCCTTTTGTGTTTCGCGGATTGGTAAAATGTGCGGAATGTGACGGCACCATCTCATCAGAACAGCATTTTAAGAAAAGTGGCAGAAAATATACTTATTTGCGTTGTACACACTCAAACGGTTGTTGTCATCAAGGTCTGGTTAGCGAAAACCTTTTATTACAACAACTTGATGATGAAGTTTTTAGCAAAATCAGACTTAGCAAGAATATTTTAGAGCCTCTGAAAAAATGCGTGCAGAAAAAATTGATTGAAGAATCTGCTGCCAATATGGTTATGAAACGCAAGATTACTATGGAATTAAACAATCTTGAAGCTAAAGAAAGACGGGTTAAGGATTCATTTTTTGACGGAGACATAACCAGAGAGGAATGGCAGGAAGAAAAAGCCATTATTACCGCCAAGAGAGAAGAACTACAACGAACAGCTGAAAAATATGCCGATATTAGCAAAGACATTCAAGTAACTGTTAATGAAATTTTAGATATTGCGGCAACTGTTTCCGATATTATGAAAAAGGCAAATCCTATTGAACAAAATAAATTGTTAAGTCTTATGCTCTCAGAGTGTTATCTTGACGGGCAGAAACTGATTTATAAACTGCAAAAGCCTTTTGACAAGCTGATTAACCTCAAAAATGCCAGTACCAGGTTTGATTTTGATAAATCAGACATCAAGGAATATGAAACCATGGCCGAGAAGGTGCATATGTATAAAGTTGAGAAGGAACAGTTGAATATGGATAATACTTAGATAACCTTTTATCTTCTTATGTTTTTCTCTAAAATATTCATTTCACGATTTACAAAAAATTCCCAAGAACCTGTCTTAGCATTTTCGATAAAATCTAACCTTGATACTTGTATTACATACCTTTTATAAGCATTTTTTATAGGTAACAGACAAAAAATACTGTATCTTATATCTGATGGTGCATCTATTGAAGTTAATCCTTTGAAATCAAAAACAACTGGAACTGTACTGTTGAGCCAATTTTTTGGGAAAATATCTTCTGGATAATTAACTTCAATAATGTTTCCGACTTGTCTATTATTTTGATTTGGTATTAGTATTGGAAATATAACTCTGGCTATACTGCTGTTATCAATAATCTTTACAAACCTTTTGAAATCATTTTTTAACCTTGTCCCGTCAACAACCCAATTCATATTCTTATAAAAAATTTCTCTAGATTGGCGTTCTTCTGGATTTATGGCGGAATGTTGAAATTCTAAGATAAATCCCTTTTCTGTGCAAACATCGGCAATATGTTTTTCTCCTGTTGTTGCATCATATTTTATAATCTCTTGCCAGGATTCAGGAAAATAATTTTTCCACATCAAATGCCATTCAGTTTCTTTATCATGCCAATTATCACACATTTTACATGATTTGTGTGCCCAATGTGCAATTTTTTGTTCTCCACATTTAGCTATAACTTCAGATTTACAATAGGGACATATTCCTTTTGCATTTTTTGTTGCTTTACAGCGCTTACCGTCAACTTCTGCT
Source organism: uncultured Azospirillum sp. (assembly GCA_947383875.1). The sequence continues at coordinate 13,888 of CANDEX010000013.1, forward strand.
ATTAACATTGCTTATATTTCTTCTATATTATGGTGTTGTATATATCATAATTTTAAGAAAAATGCTTTGCAAGAAATATATTACAAATTAGCTCAGAAATTGTGAGTTAAGTATCACCAATCAAGCATCGCCGGAGGCTTACTCTCTTGGATGGAATTTGAATTTTCATAATTTCGCATCAGTTGCTGTCGCTTTCTTCGCTCAATAATGAAAACTAGGGGTACGGAACGTGAAAAGCCTGACATAGGTCAGCCTTTTCATCCTACCCCGGCGTTGGTTTAGTGCCCGGATGTTCTATATCGTGATTTGAACCCGGGAGGGCTTGAGGGAAAACTAACGGCCTTGAATGGCAGTTAGTTTAACGAAAGGTGATGGTTTGTTAGGTCGCGAGTGAGAGGCAACGAAGCAAAGCGAGCGTTACAAACAGAACTCGCATAATTCCGTTGTTTTTTGCTCAATGTTTGTGATTTCTAAAATAGAATGTTTCGGGAATAACCAAGTTTAGAAAAAACTTCTTGACTTAGAGTATACTCTAAATTTTATGATGAGTGGTTGTTTATATTGGAGGGAGAGGGTTATGCGTTTTTATAAACTTATTTGTTTGGCTCTTTTCTTTAGTTTTATGTTATTTTCCGGAGCGGAGGCACAAGATATGAAAAAAGCACCACATGATACAATTTTTGGGCAAGGTGAGGTTAATCCATACAGTCAATTTTTTAGCGGGCAGACATATTTGACGATGTTAAGTCATAAGGATGATATATGGAATTCATCAATCGGCAATGTGACTTTTGAACCCGCAGCCAGAACTCATTGGCACAAACACTCCGGCGGGCAGATTTTGCTGGTCTTAGCCGGTGAGGGGCGCTATCAGGAGCGCGGCGGCGATGTGCGTGTTTTGCGTCCCGGCGATGTAGTGCGCATACCTTTAGATGTTGAACACTGGCATGGTGCAGCACCGGATGCTTGGTTTACGCATATTTCTGTTGAAACGAACTTACCGGATAATCAAACAACGTGGCTTGAGCCGGTTGGGGATGCGGATTATCGATAATATTAAAGTTGATTCAGGTTGTTTTCGGGAATGACTTCGCAGACAATATCTCCTTCCCAACAGATATGGCTGGGAATAATTGTGTGGAGGATGCCGTTGATTGGTGTTTTGACAACCTGTGTTTCAGCCAGATTTTGCGCACAAAGAATTTCTCCGATTTGTTCTCCGGCGCTGACTTTATCTCCGGGTTTTTTATTCAACTTTAACAAACCCGCCACCGGAGCAAAAACTTTAAGGCGTTTTTCAAAGGTGTATATATTTTCTGCCGAAGTTTCTGTAGGCTGAAGCATTTTTAATGCAGAAAGCAAAGATTTGAGAGCTGCGAATACGGCTGTCGTTTTGCTTTCATCATATTCATCATGCCCGCCGCATTCAATTGTGAGGTTATCAATTCCCGCACGGTCCAGAGCGGCGTTGAATGTGCCGTGCAGGGAGGGGATAGAGGCATCATCGGAATATTGGTTATAGGTGAAACCACAGAGTCTGATATATTTTTCATATTCCGGTTTGGTGTAAATAGCAAAAGGGTTGCTCATTTTAGAGGTGTGTAAGTCTATAACCAAATCACAGCCTTGGGTTTGCGACATTAATGCGGCGCAAATCCTTTCCTGCATTTCGCCATCGGCTTTGCCAGGAAAAAGGCGGTTGATATCCCGTCCGTCAATGGCGGAAAACTTGCCGGCAGTGGCATAATAGGTTCGCTGCAGCCAGCCCAGCGGATTAGCGTAAGGGATGATACAAACTTCGCCGCTTTGCAGGTTATTGAGCAGAAAATCATGCAGCAGCTTTAAGCTCCATTGCGCCGTTTCGCCGCCGTGAAGTCCGGCTTGAATATAGACTTTTTTCCCTGTCGCGGCAGCATGGTAATGGTGGATGCACAGGTTTATTTCTGTGCCGCCGCCGGCGGTTAATATCGGCAGTTTTTCAATGGAGAAGTTTGTTGTCATCTGGTTTTACCTTTGAGCGGAATTATTTTTATTCATCAGTAGTGTTTGTTGATGATTATAGTCTTTTCCAAAGATATCAGAATATAATTTATTTACAATCGGCAGCCATTTTTTATTCAACACAACTTTGTTGTTTTGAATATTAAAAGGGGAAGAGCCGTTTTTAGCTTTGCCGACAATCCGCAAGATTTGAGCGCCGGCGGGAACGAGTTGTCCCTTTTTAAGGCTGACACCAGTCAAACCGGCATAAATCCTGCTTTGGTTGAGGTCAATATTTTGGCTCTGAGCGTGGTTTTGTGAAAAATCCCACTGCCAGCTGCCGTCGGCTTGTTTATCAATGGCATAAATACCCGGTTTCAAGTCAATGATGGCGGTGGCCGTTCCTTGTTGTTTGCCCATCATTTTGATGTAGAAACTGCCGTCGCTTTCCAGAGATTTTTTGTATAGGTTTTCTGAGCTTTGTTGTATCTGGTAAAGCAATTTTTGGGTTTTCGGGGCAGAACAATCTGCGTAATTGCTGATGAAAGCCAAACGGTGAATTCCAACTAAATCCGCATTTTCGGCATCAAGACTTAATTGTTCGGTCGGGCCTTGCTGGCGATCGTTGACTTCATTAATCCAGATATGATTGTCCGAATCGATAATTAAATCAGCGCCGCAGAGTCCGACTTTGCCGCATTGAGCCATCAGTGTTCCCAGCTTTTGGCTGATTTCGTAAACTTTGGCATTGATTTCTTCAGGAAATTCATAGCCCAGAGAGTTGCCGACACCGTTGGAAGAACTTCCGGTTAGGTTCTTGTCGCCGATAGCTTTTAATGAGGCTCTGGCAGTCAGCACGATGGTTTTATCTTCGCTGATGCCGATTTCTTTGCCCCTTTGTAACAGAGCATAAATCGTGTCTTCTGAAAAAGCATTGTCCTCGGAGGTTAAATGGCCTTTTTGCACGCCGCCGTGCTCTTTATCGGCGATTGTGTTGCCGACAAACATCGACATATTGCTGCAGAAACCGTCGATAAACCGTGCGACTTTGACATCGCCTTTGTGCTGGACGATGTTTTGGGCAAATTCTTCAGCGGAGGAAACAATGCTTGTGCCTTTGCCGCCGCCGCTTTCAAAATTTTCTGCCCCGCAGGATTGGATAACGATTTTGCCGTTGCTGCCTTGATATTGTGCGTAAAGAGAAGATATTTTCTCCGCATCCAGTTGTTCGGCTTTAACGACTTCAGAGGGGATGAAACATTCCTCCAAGCCGGCTTCGGTGAGAATCTTTTGCAGGTTGGTTTTTTCTTCAAAAAAAAGGCGCAGGTTTTGTTCATTGGACGCAATGATATCGGCTCTTTTTTTTACCCTTAAATTATTAGACCAGAGGTTGCCGACCGGGGCTTCGACGAATAAAGCGACAGGGCGGCCGCTGACAAGTTCTTTCGGAAGCGCTTTGACGATTTCGTATATTTCTTTCGGGGTTTCGCTGATGCCTGTTGTATCATATCCCGGGCTGTATTGAGGAATGTCTGTAAACAGCTGCTGATTTGGCGCTCCTCCGGCGATAACGGCTTGGCCTCCGGCTTTAACAACATCCTGCAGAATACCGCCGCGTTGCGGGTAAAAAGCCGTCATGACAAATAAAGTGTTCTTGGCAGATAATTCTTTTACGGTCTTGTTGAAGACAGCTTTAACTTCATTACTTAATTTTGAAAACATTATTCTCTCATACTCAAAAAAACAAACACAAAAAAACGGATAATTTTAATTTAAAATACAATAACAGCCCCAAAGGAGCGTCGGAGAGAAAGCATATATATTTTGTATTTCGTATTCATCATGGTGGTAAGAATACCTAAGTTTTCATTGCTTGTCAAGTTTTTTGTCTAAATATATGCGCTTGTTTTCTATTGGCAGGCAAAGTATAATTGAAAGCGAATTTTCATAATGGGAATAATGATACACTGATGCATGATATTTGGAATCCGTGGCACGGATGCGTTAAGAAAAGCGAAGGCTGTGCCAATTGCTATATGTTTTTTCTGGATAAGCAGCGGGGCGGTGACGGAAGCCGGATTTATAAAGTCAAAAATAATTTTAATTATCCGTTGCAACGGAACAGGGACGGAAGTTATAAAGTTAAAAGCGGCGAGCAGTTACGGGTTTGTATGACCTCTGATTTCTTTTTACAGGAAGCGGATCAATGGCGGCCGGAAGTTTGGCGAATGATAAAACAGCGGCCGGATGTCATATTCTTTTTGCTGACGAAGCGGCCAGAGCGGGTTAGGGAATGTTTGCCGGACGATTGGGGCGAGGGTTGGGAAAATGTATTTTTCAATGTCACTTGTGAGAATCAAGAAAGGGCGGAAGAACGATTGCCATTATTGATGGAACTGCCATTTAAACATAAGGGAGTGATGGCTGCGCCTTTTATCGGGGAACTGGATATTCGCTCTTGTCTTGAAACGGGCGTTATAGAACAGGTTATCGCCGGAGGGGAGAATTATGATGGCAGCCGTGTGTTAAAATATGAATGGGTGAAACGCCTTTATGATGATTGTGTAGCGACCGGGGTCAGGTTTTGCTTTATTGAAATCGGAAGTTGTTTTGAAAAAGACGGAAAATTTTACCGGATAGCTGATAAGCGACAGCAAAGTGTTATGGCTTATAAATCCGGGCTGCAATATGAGGGGCGCAAAACAGAATTTAAGCTCTGCCATCCCGAAGGGGATACGCTCTTTGGCGGCGAGGATATTACTTATGAAAAGCAATGGCGTGACAGGTGTTTTGACTGCGGCAGTCGGTTGATTTGCAACGGTTGTGCCAATTGTGGTTTATGCGTCAAAAAAAGCCCCCGCTGAGAGCAGGGGCTTTCCGAAAGTTCTGAGCTTACTTGCCGCAAGGAGCAACGATTTCAGACAGAGAGAGAACACCCAACAGATAATCATTGGTGCAGACTTTCTGGCCGCCGATGGTGCCACGAGTACCGGTGCAGGCAGATAAAGCAAACAATACAGCAAGAATAGCTAATTTTTTCATTTTATAGTCCTTTCGATAATTAATCTGCATTGTGGTGAATCACAATGTGGGAGTATGCTAGTCTTGTAAAATATAAAATGCAATTATAAAAATGGCTTTTGTGAATTAATGTCAAAAAATCCTCCCGGCCATGTCGGCGGGGAGGATTTAAAGGTTGTTCAGAGCCCCAATGCAGTCAAAGGTGTTGGCTGGAATCCTTGAAATAAGCGTTCAAGGATATCTTCATTGAAAACATAGGAGCTGTCAGAATACAGCTTCTCTACCGGCAAATCCCGATAAGAAAATATCGGAAGGTTTTGCAGGTCTTCAATTACAAGCTCGTTGTTCCAAAGAAGTTTCAGCATATAAAAATACTGTGTTGCTTCTTCTCCCAGCTTGCGTATGGAGCCATCCTCTTTTTGCAAAAGCAGCCAGTCGGATGCTTCCGCAAAGTTGTTTTCATTTACCTTTTGCAGGAATGTTGAGCGCTGAAAACCGGTTTTTCCCATGCGCATGGCGGCAAGCGTTATGACGGCCATTTGCTGTTCAGATAAAACAATGTCTGTTGACAGGCTGGTGATAATCAGCGGTTTCCAGTCTTCTGCGACAATATGGACAGCTTGTTCGTATGTCAGGCCGTCAAAATTAAAGTCTTTGACGCTGCGGCCGTTGATAAACTTGAAACCGACCAGTGCCCGCGGGCATTCCGTTGAAACGGTTTTCTGGACGCCGTCAAGGTAAGCTCTGGCTATGATGACCTTGTCGAAAGAGTTGTCATAGACAGCAATCGGGGCTGCCGGTTCGTCATTTAGAGGTTCTGGCGCGGAGCAGTTTCTGCAAAGCAGGAGTGCGGTCAGCAAGAGGATGATTAGAACCAGTACGCTGAGGAATACCTTGGTTTGGCGGCTAACTGTAGATTGTTCCATAATTTTGGGTTTTTAGGGGTTAATAATATGTTTGTAATAAATGAATGGGGGAAATATAGCACAGTATTATGAGTGATGCAAGCTCAAATTGTCAATTTTGTCTATGTTTGTTTTCCTATAAATGTCTGTCCGTGGGGACAAGGGGGGATTGATTGCTTCGAATTTGGTTCGCTTAGCTCTGAAGTTTGGTAAATCTGGAGGTGGGCGTGGGACTGATTTACTTCGTCTAAAAGCTTAGCAAATCGGGCGGTGGGAGGAGGATGGCTTCATTTGCTTGTTTGCGCAGCTTGTGTTGCGTTTGAACCATAAAAAACACCCGGTCTTGAAGACGGGGTGTTTAGGGGGAGAGGCGGGAATTTAATCCAACTCGTCAATGACTGACTTAGTCTTTTCAGGGTTGTTTCGGTAGAGGAAGATTGCCAGAGCAGCCATGTCACTTTTGATTCTGTCGAGTGCATAGTCTTTCTGGTTGCCATAGTCTGCAAGATTTTGCAAGAAGAGACCCAGCTCAAGCTTGTTGCTGCAGAGTGGGGCAAATCCGCGAAGCGTTTCGCCTCCTGTCCAAATGACAACGTCAAAGTCCTGAAACAGCGGAAGGTCAGCCAGTTTGATGTTCTTGCAGTTTCCTGTTTCGTGATCGCGAAGCTGAACCGTCAGGTGGTTGCCGCGACGCATGGAAACGTATTGCAAGATGAAGTGATCGCCGTTTTCAGCGACAAGCGTGTTACCTTCCATTGCCGGAGCAAGTTCAAAGTGGGCTATTTGTGCTTCTTCTTCCCAACCGGAAAAATCATCAACAAATACGAATTTTCCGTTCTCAGTCATGTAGGCCATCAGTTCAGACGGCAAATTTAAATTTTTCATAATTGAATAAATTAATTGGTTGTACAAATGAACAATATCATATTTTGTCTAAGTGCGCAATAGACAAAATTGTGAAATATTTGTTAAAGAATCTTTTTTGTTATATTGTTCGGTGGTTAAATTTATGGTATATTGGGGTGTATGAGAGCTTTAAGAGGAAAAAATGTCAGGACAGAATTTGCAGCTTAAATTGGAGGCCTTGGTTAATAAAATTGCAGCCGTGCGAGTGATTGCCAATGTTGAACTGGCTCAAGAGCAGCTGGAAGCTTTGCAGGTATTGCGCGGCTATTGTTTGAATCAGGCTTTGGATGATCCCGAGGTTCGGCGAGATCCGCGAAAGTTGCGTTACAAAACGGCACAAGAGCTGAAATATTCATTGGTGGCAATCTGTTTGGCTCAGGCGTTAATTAATCCGGCACGGCGGCATATTGAGAATAAAGAATATTTCGTCAACAATATTCAAGTGGCAACGGCTGACCGGGATTGGGACAGGATAGATTTTGGCATGGTGGCGGCACGACAAGTGCAAGAGGCTGTTTATCCTGAGATAGTTAATGATTGGATGATTTACCGTGATCGGAATGGCATGGGCATTAAGACGTTGATTGATGCCAAAACGAATTTGGTCGGGCTGGCTGATTTTAATCGCGGCGGTGATCCGATTTATGAATTTGCTCGTTTTCATCGCAAATATACCGAAAAAGAACATCGTCAGCAAGAGCAGAGCCGTTTGGCGGCACAGGATGCTTTTCGCAATGCGATGGTGCAGCAAGTGGCTGTTGAAATGACTAAGCAGCAAATGCTGGCTGGTAAAAATCCGATGGAATTAATAGATATGTTATTTGCGCCTGATGGCCGCTATGCGCCCAAACAATTGCCGAATCAGCAGATTGACAGGCAGGTTGAACAAAATATTACCCGGATGCTGGAGTATAGTAATGATGATAACAGCCGGGAAAGGTAATAAAAAAAGCTTCCATTGAGGAAGCTTTTTTATTAGTAGGAATGATCCGTCAGCCGCAGAGTTTGGAAAATTAATTTTAAATCCATTCGCAATGATAATTTACGTATGTAATAAAGATCATTTTTGATTGTTTTATCCGGATTCAGATTACGCGCGACATTCATTTGTGCCAGACCGGTCAAGCCGGGGCGAATTGTCAGCCGTAAAAGGCCTTTTTCGTAATTTGAAAATTCCCGGTAGATTTTGGCCTGAAGCGGACGTGGGCCGACAAGGCTCATATCTCCGGTTAATACATTAAAAAACTGCGGAAATTCGTCAAGATGTGTTCGTCTGATAAATTTGCCGATTGGCGGTATGCGGGGATCATTGACAGAAACAGGGGCTGTTCCGGGATTTTGCCGCATAGAACGAAATTTATAACATTTGAACGGTTTTCCGAATATTCCAAGACGATATTGAACAAAAAATACGGGTCCCGAAGAAGCTATCTTTATTAAGGGTGTCAGAATAAAAAACAATAGCGGAAAAATCGTGAGCAGGACGGCTGCTGAAAAAATAATGTCAAACAGGCGTTTGCAAACTTGGCGCCATAAGCTTCCTGGCAATTGAAATCCGATTAGTGACGGATGAATATCAATATAAATCTTTCTCAGGGCGAGCAATTTTTGTTCGCGGATTGTAACGGTAATAACTAAAACCGTGACAATCAAAATAAATAATAACTTCATAGCTTATTTAAAATAATAGATTATTGAACAAAATTGTGCGCTTTTTTGGTTGTTAAGTCAAGCGATTTATTATGATGGGAAGAGTGGTGCAGATGGTTTTATATGGTAATAACGGGATAATCTTCAAAGTTTTGCAGATTATAATGCCACCATTCATGAGGAATAGGTTCAAAACCATGGCTTATCATTAGCTCTTTTAATAGCTTACGGTTGTTTAGGGCTGTTGGAGAAGCACCCTGATAATCATGGCGGGCACGGATAAGATTTTCCCGGAGCGGTGTTGGATTACCCTGATGTAACGCTTGGGCGATTTCGGGGGTATAGGCATCAATTTCTGTCGGGAAGTCAAGATTATTGCCGTTTAAATCTGTCAGGCAGACATCGACAGCCGTGCCATGGCAATGGTTTGACAGCTGATAATTTTCGGCAAATAAGCCGGGCAGGGGAACTTGCTGCGTTAATAAAATGTGTGCCAGCGGCGGCCGGTAAGCGTCGCAAATGCGGAGTTTGAGGTTCAGCATTTCCAATTCAGGGATAAGGCTAAGCATTTTTTCTATGACTTGAGGGTGAGCAAAAGCTCTGTTGCCCAAACCGATTTGTTTGTAAACAGGGAGGTCTGCAATATTCTCTCTGCGGGCATACATCATGTCTATGATAAAATGGGAATCGGTTATTTCAACTAAACCGCAGGCTTTCAATTTATGTTCTATGCTTTCTGCGTCCATCTGCCGTTGTCATCCTGCTGCCAATAATAGGTTTCCATTTCTGCACCTTTAAACAGTTTCCACAGACTGCGAGATTGTTCAACCGCGCTGTCCAGATTGCCGTCAAAAATATTGAAAATACGTTCAAATTTTGCTGCGGTGTCGGTGTCAACGGCTGCGCCGTCTACCAAAAATAACAATTCGGCATGGTTCGGGTTATCATCATCAGGACTGAACCATATTGGTTGGAGCTCGGCAAAGCCGTCCTTTTTGCTGCCGTGCGGAATAAAAGAGGTGTCGTCAAAAGTCCAGAGATGGGAGTTAAGAAATTCGACACGCATTTCGTTGCCGACTTTGACTTTGATATTTTTGCCGGTGGAATAGGCTTTTTCCAGCAGTTTGGGCAAAACCTGTTCCAAATTTTGTTTTTGCAAATGATAAAAGTCTACTCTAGTCATGGGGCATTAACTTTACAGCTACAAAATGTATGGCATCGCTGCCTTGGATAGCCAACAAAACCGGACGGTTGTTTTCGCGCCGGGCTTCGCTGACATAATCGTTGAAGGCGGTGGCGTTAGGGATGTCGCGTTTATCCAATTTGACGATAATATCGCCAAGCTTTATGCCTTTACGGGACGCATCGGAGTTGGGTAGGACATCTGTGACGATTACGCCGGTTGTATCTGGTTTGAGGGCATATTGGCTGATGGTTTCCGGGGTGATGTCGCTGACAAGGATGCCTGACGGAAGTTCTTCTGCCGCAGGAGCGGTGTCCGGCATATCAGCGTTGTGATGCGGCGTGGGCAGTGTTTCTTCCGGCATTTCTTCAATCGGAATAGTCAGTGTCATTTTTTGCTGATTGCGCCAGATTTCCATCGGCGCTTTTGTGCCGATGGGGGTTTCGGCAATCAGGCGCGAAAGGTTTTTGGTGTTATCTATCGGAAGGTTATTGAAGTTGAGGATAATATCTCCGGCTTGTAATCCTGCCTCTCTGGCCGGGCTGGTTTCAGATGTTCCGGAAACGACAACGCCTTGGTTGGCATTAATTCCCAAATTGGCGGAGATTTCAGGCGTGTTGGGCTGAATTTTAATGCCTATCCAGCCGCGTTTGACTGTTCCATGCTGTTTGAGCTGGGAGATAACCCAGTTTGCCAAGTTGACCGGAATAGCAAAACCGATGCCCTGATTAGCCCCTGTCGTGGAGAAAATAGCGCTGCTGATGCCGATAACTTCTCCTGACATATTGAACATTGGACCGCCGGAATTGCCTTGGTTAATTGCGGCATCCGTTTGGATAAAACTGTCATAGGGGCCGGATTCAATATCGCGTGATTTGGCGGAAATAATTCCGGCTGTGACGCTGCTGCCAAGGCCAAACGGGTTTCCTATGGCAAGAATCCAATCTCCAACGCGGATTTTATCTGAATTGCCGAGCGTGACCGGAGATAGCGGGCGATTGGCATTAATTTTTATCAAGGCCAGATCTGTTTTGGGGTCAGTTCCGATTACGTCGGCTTCAAGTTTGGTGTTGTCATGAAGGGTGACGCTGATGCTGTCTGCTTTGTCTATGACATGGTTATTGGTAATAATGTGTCCGGCGCTGTCGATAATGAACCCCGAGCCTAAGGCTTCAGACGGTGCGGCATCATCTTCGCTCTGAGCATTGCTGAAGCCGGAGATGTTGACGACCCCGGGAGTGAGTTTTTCTGTCAAATCGGCAAAAGACGGAATCTGCGCCCGAGCCTCTTTAATGAGGCTCTGGGGCAGGATCAAAACGCATATCAAAATTGAGAGCAAGCGCATCAGTTTTATTTTCCCCGAGGTACGGAAGAGCCAAAGTAGCGGAAAAATTCGGAATCCGGTGACAGAACCAGCGATGCATTGCCGTCAGCCAGTGAGTTCTTATAGGCTTCCAAAGATCTGTAGAAACCATAGAATTGCGGGTCAGTTCCGGCAGCATCATTCCAAATTTTAATTGCTTGTTCATCACCTTGGCCTCGGGTGATTTGCGCCTGTTTTTCAGCTTCGGCAATGATAATCGTGCGTTCTTTTTCAGCTCTAGCGCGGATTTGCTGTGCCTGCTGCTGTCCTTGGGCGCGAAATTCTTTGGCATCGCGTTCGCGTTCGGTTTTCATGCGGGCGTTAATGGCCTGTAAAACCTCTAACGGCAAGTCAGCACGGCGGATGCGGACATCGGCAACGCTGACACCGATTTGCGCGGCATCGGCTTTAACGGCTTGACTGATGTCAGACATGATTTTGGTACGCTGTTGCGACAATAATTCCGGCAGGGTAATGCGTCCAAGAATTTTACGCACAGAGGAATTGACAATTTCAGCCAGTTTGCTGCGGGCCATTTCTTCTGAACGGACTGTTTTGTAAAAACGCAGCGGGTCAACAATTTTATACCGGGTAAAACTGTCAACATCGAGGCGTTTTTTGTCATTTAAGACGACTTCTTGTGCCGGAGGATCAAGGTTCAGCAAGCGGGTGTCGTAAACAACCACATTCTGGATGAACGGCACTTTGAATTTTAATCCCGGTTCTTTAACCAGGCGAATCGGTTCACCGAACTGGAGGACAATAGCTTGTTCCGGCTGAGAAACGATGTAAACCGAGTTGGCGGCGATAAAAAGGATAACGGCCAAAGCTGCCAAAAGATAAAATTTATATTTGCGTATCATGGGTATCTCCTAATTACTGCTTTCTGTAGCCGGAATCTTTGCCGGAGTGTTTAACGGCAGAATCGGCAGGATGTTGCCGCCTTTGGCCGAAGGATCCAGAATGATTTTATCTGATTTGGTTAAAACGTTTTCCATTGTTTCAAGATAAAGGCGTTTGGCTGTAACCGCTTTGCCCTGCTTATAGGCGTTATAGACGGAGATAAAGCGTTCGGCATCACCTTGGGCTTTGTTGACAACGGCAGCTTTATAAGCTTGGGCGTTTTGCAGGCGCTGAGCGGCTTCACCGCGTGCTTTAGGCAAGATTTCATTGCGGTAAGCTTCGGCTTCATTTTTGAAGCGTTCCATATCGGCTTTGGCGCGTTGGACTTCGTTAAAAGCATCAACGACCTGTTTGGGAGGGTCAGCCTTTTGCAGTTTGACACGGACAATTTCAATGCCTGAGCCGAACTCATCAAGAACTTTTTGCAGTTCGGTTTTGGTTTCATCTTCAACTTTGCCGCGATCTCCGGTGATAATCGGCTGCATTTCGGATTGTCCGACAATTTCACGCAGAACGGACTGGGCTGCAACCTGAACCGTTACGTCCGGGCTGCGCATATTAAAGAGGTAGTCTTTCGCGTTTTTAATACGCCAAACGACAGTCAGGTTGATGTCAACGATATTTTCATCGCCCGTCAGCATATGGCTTTCCGTGAAAGAATTTGCATGATTGCTGTAAGCCGTTTCACCGATGGTGATACTGCGTTCCTGAGTGATGTTGACTTTATCGACGCTTTCTATCGGATAAGGCAGGTGATAGTGCAAACCCGCATCTGTCGTGTAGGCGTAGGCGCCGAAACGCAGGACAACGCCTTGTTCGCTCGGCTGAATCTGATAAAAGCCGGACAACAGCCAGACCGCCAGCAGGGCAAGGATTGCCCATGTGATTTTAAAGTCAAAACCGTCATCATTTTTTAATCTTTCAAGTACGCTGAAATCAACAACTTTAGGATTGTTTATGGTTTCGTCATTGTCGCTCCAGGGGCCGGAATTATCGTTGCTGCCCCATGGCCCTTGATTTTTTGCCATATTTTGCACCTCTGATGTATTTATTAATTGCTTTGTCTTTATATATAATATAAATATCAGCTAAAAACAATTAATGATAAATCTATCAACAGGGAGTAGAAAGTTGTGACGGAAAATGAAATCAGAATTCTGGCTGGAGAATATTTTCCGGCAGAAGAAATCGAAAGCGTTAAGGTTACTGACAAAAGGGTTATTGTTACTTTGCGCAATGTTGCCGAAAATCAGGAGAATGAGCGGGCTTTTATGGATAAAGTTGTGGCTGTGCTTCCGGGCAGAAAGGTTTCTGTTGTCCGTACCGGGGAAAAAGCTGCTCCCAGCCTGCGCCCTCAGGAGGATAAATGGGTTGTTCCCGGCGTGAAAAAAATTATTGCCGTTGCTTCCGGAAAAGGAGGGGTTGGCAAGTCAACGACGGCGGTTAATCTGGCCTTGGCTCTGGCTAAGTTAAATCTGAAAATTGCTTTGTTTGATGCTGATATTTATGGGCCGTCCGTACCAACAATGCTGGGTTATGAAGGGGTAGCTCCGGTTTCCTTTGACGGACAGTTGTTTGAGCCTTTTCAGTATCAGGGAATTAAATCGATGTCCATAGGGACAATGATTGATAAAGATACACCGCTCATCTGGCGTGGCGCTAAGGCTTGCGGGGCTATTCAGCAGTTGCTGACAGAAGTCAATTGGGGCGAGATTGACGTTATGGTTATTGATATGCCTCCGGGAACAGGCGATATTCAGATTACATTGTCGCAAAAACTTGATTTGGCCGGAGCGGTCATTGTTTCGACACCTCAGGATATTGCGTTAATTGATGCGGTTAAGGGTGTTAATATGTTTAAAAAAGTCAGTGTGCCGATTTTGGGAATTGTTGAGAATATGAGTTATTATATTTGCGAGCACTGCGGTACTCGTGCAGATATTTTCGGGCATGAAGGGGCAAGAAAGACTGCGGAAGCTTTGAATGAGCCGTTTTTGGGCGAAATTCCGTTGCACATTGCCATTCGCGAAAACTCAGATAACGGGACACCGGTTGTAAATGCCTTGCCGGATAGCGCTTATGCCCGGGCTTATGAGGTGATTGCCGAACAGGTGAAAGAAAAACTCGGCTTTTGATTATTGAAGAAGAAAAAAGCAGGCTGATTGTAATCAGCCTGCTTTTTTATTAATTAGAGTTAGTTTTTCGGTTAGGGTAAAAAGTGAAATAATTATACATTGCTTTGCCGTTGTGCATAACTCTGTCACCCTTGATAACAGGATAGAATGCTGAATTTTCATCGTCTTTCCCTATAAGGGTTCCGACTGCTTGGCCATTGATATACCAAAAGGGTTTATCATCTGCTCCGCTTTTATGTCCTGCTGATCCCGCTTGAAGCCATCCATCTTCTGTGATTGTATGTGTAATACCCAAAGAGAGCGTTTTTCCTTTGGAAAGATCAGGAACACTATTGTTAAAGATATCAGTTTTTTTTACGCAGTTGAAGTAAGAGGAATTAAAAGGACATTTCATCGGGGTGTTGACACAATCGGAAGTGCTTCCGGTATAAGTATACCCAAGGCTGTCGCAAGAGGGCTGCGCGCCGCAGGTGAGGGCGTAAGCGTTATACGCGATGGCAGCGGTCAACATCCCCGCAGTGATGATAATTGGTAGTTTCATAATTGTTCTCCTAATTAGTTAAGTTATCTGTTGTCTTCCCTTGTCCCCCATTCGAAGAGATAGTGTACAAGGGAAGCAACGCGTTGTCATGGCACTGCTGCCAAAGTAGCAATCCCCGTCTCAGGTGCTACCTAGCCACTGGTGCTACCAGGCCTCAGGCGCGGCCTGGGGCGACGGAGCATGGCATCCAATATTTGTACCAGTCGCAGGAAGTGTCCGAAATGTCGGTATAACCCGAGGCGCATTTCCCGGTCGGAAAATACTTCCCCGAGCATTGCTCAAAGGAGCACTCAACCCCCGTCGGGCAAGAGGTCAGATAACCATATTCGCCACAGGTTTTGCACGAGGTGTAATACTTAATGCCATTTAGGCAGTAATCATTGGGGGATGTTGGTCCAAATTCTTCACAAACATATTTGTAACCGGACTTACATTCACAAGCGGCATACACCATCTCGCCGTCACGGTTACAACCAGTCCCGACACCTTGCATATTGCTGCCAGAACAAGGTTTGTAATAAGAGGGACAGTTACACTCGGCATAATGCGTGCCGGCATCATCCACAC